>JAYTRQ010000737.1:0-2887 GCA_043746125.1 Armatimonadota bacterium
AAGCGTGTCACAATGAGTAGAACCTGAGAGACGGACGCGGAGGGACCCATGACAAAACGGTTAGGACTGTGCGCCCTGCTTTTGACACTGTTTTTAGCACTGATAACGCTTGCCGGCTGCTCCCAGAACCAATCCGGGCCAGACAGCACAGGGGGAGGCGGCACGGGAGGAGACGTCACGGCCGCGCCCGCGCAAGCCGCCGGCCTGACGATCCTCTCGGGGTCGGAGAACCAGACCCTGGAGCCGCTAGTCCAGCAGTACGCCCGGCAGCACAACATCACGATCCAGATGAACTACGCCGGGTCGGTCGAGATCATGCGCCAGTTGCAGACCGGCCAGGTGGCGGCCGACGCCGTCTGGCCTGCGAACTCGTTCTGGATCAGCCTAGGCGATGACAAGCGCCAGGTCAAGCGGGCCGCCAGCATCATGCGGACGCCGGTCGTGTTCGGTGTGAAGAAGTCCGTGGCAGCCCAGCTCGGATGGGTCGGCGAACCGGTCACAGTGGAACAGATATTGCAGGCGGCGGAGGCGCACAAATTGAAGTACCTGATGACTTCGGCCACGCAGTCCAACTCAGGGGCGTCAGCCTATTTGGGGTATCTGTATGCATTTGCCGGGCGGCCCGATGTGCTGACGGCGAAGGACCTAGCTGACCCCAAGGTCCGGGACAAGATCAAGCGGATTCTGGGCACCGTCAACCGCTCGTCAGGCAGTTCCGGCTGGCTCAAAGATTTGTTTTTGCAAGACTACGGCCAGTACGACGGCATGGTCAATTACGAATCAGTCATCATTGAGACCGATCAGCAGCTTGTCGCGGAGGGGAAGGAGCCGCTCTACGTCGTCTACCCCGAAGACGGGCTGGCCCTGGCCGACTCGCCGCTCGGCTACGTAGACAAGGGCGACGCGGCCAAGGCGAAGCTGTTTGACGACTTGCAGGCGTTCCTGCTCGCACCGGCCGCACAGGGACAGATACTCGCGCAGGGCCGCCGCGTCGGCCTCCTGGGAATGCGACTGGACCACGCCGACCCGAAGGTCTTCAATCCTGACTGGGGGATAGACACGACGCGCGTCTTGTCCCCCATCCACTTCCCAGATCCGGCCGTGGTCCGGTCGGCTCTGGACTTGTACCAGACGACCTTCCGTAAGCCCTCGCTGACGGTCTACTGCGTGGACTTTTCGGGCAGCATGGGCGGCAATGGCGGCGAGAAGGGCGTCAAGGACGCCTTCCACCTGCTGCTGGACCCGGTTCAGTCCAGAAGCCTGCTGCTCCAGGGTTCGCCCGGCGACATCACGATCGTCATCCCGTTCAACGACCACCCCTTGGACACCTGGGCCGTAGCCGGTAACGCGCCCACCGATCTGCACACGCTGGAGGCTAAAATAGACGCGCTCAATGCCGATGGCGGCACGGATATCTATACGCCGGTCATGCAGGGGCTGGACCTGCTCAAAGCGCGGGGCGACCTGAGCAAATACTTCCCAGCCGTGATCCTGATGACCGATGGGCAGTCCAACACGGGGGCTAGCTTCGCGGACTTGTCGGCGCACGTGGCGCAGAGCGGCCTGCAAGTACCAATCTACGCCATCGGCTTCGGGGACGCCGACAAGGGCCAGCTCACGCAGATCGCGGGCTTGTCGTCGGGCAAGCTGTTTGACGGCAGCCATGACCTGGCCGCCGCCTTCCGGGACGTGAAAGGATACAACTAGCCCGTGAGAAACAGCGACCTGCCCGCCGGTCTGGCCGCCATCGCCGCTCTGGCCGCGACTGTCTTTCTGGGCCATCTGCCGTTCTGGCTGGGCCTGATCGCGGCGATCTTGGTCTACGCTGGGCTGGCCCTGCTTTTTCGCCGCGCCCCGGATACCACCGCGCCGGCCCGTCCACCGATCGTTGAGCAGATCGCCGCCCTGGAAGCGACGGGGGCGCGGATCGCACTACCTGACACTCGGCGGCACGTCGCAGAGATCACGAGCCAGGCGCGGGCGATAGCTGCCTACTTCGCGGAACACCCAGCCAGCACCGCGCAGTGGGAGGGATATTTGCGTGAGGCTCTGGACACGGCCCTGGCCGGGGCGCGGCAGTTCGCCGAATTGGCCCCGCACCTGAGCGGCCCAACCGACCCCACCGCCGCCAAGTTCGCCGAGTTTCTCCAGACGCTGTCGGACACGCTGCGCGGGGTCTATTCCCAACTGCTCGCCACCGATACGGCTGACTTCGCGGCCAGCATGGATGCTTACAAGAACACGCTGCAAGAGATCAATCAAATCTATTTGGGCGGAGGAACGATCAAATGAAACAGCGACTCGGACTCTTTCTGCTGCTGCTGGCCGCCCTCATCGTTGGGCTATACGCCTGGAAGGGGCACCCCAAAGCGGCAGTCGGGATTGGCGGCACGGCCCCAGCCGCACAGGAAGTCGTCACCGTCAGGGGGTATGTCGGCGGCGAGAAGTTGGGATTTCTCGCCGACCCGCAGGTTACCAAGATTTTGCGGGACAAGTACGGCCTGACGATAGACGGGACCAAGCTCGGGTCCATCGAGATGGTGCAAGGTCCGACGGCCGGGCAGGACTTCCTGTGGCCGTCCAGCCAGGTCGCGCAGGAGCTGTACAAGAGCCGGGGGGGCAAGTCGGTCGCCGAGGACACCGTCTTCAACTCGCCCCTCGTATTCTACTCCTGGGACATCGTCACCGACGCGCTCATTAAAGCGGGCGTCGTGCAGAAGCTGGGCACATCCTATTTCGTCGTAGACGCGCCCAAGATGATCCGCATGATCAATGCGGGCACGCGCTGGAAGGACATCGGGCTGCCCCAGCTTTACGGGCGCGTCTCTATCCGCTCTACCGACCCGACGAAGAGCAACTCGGGCATGATGTTCGCCGGACTCCTCGC
>JAYTRQ010000738.1:0-9010 GCA_043746125.1 Armatimonadota bacterium
CGACGGCCTTCCCGTAGAGGCGATAGACACGGTGATCGCTGAAGATGACAGCCTGCCGACCTTCGGCCTGTCCGCCCCCAGACCGCGCGGCGACTTCCGGCCCGACCTGGGACAAGAGGCCGCGCCCGACGAGGATGTCATAGGACCGGTCGGCGAGGTTGACGCGGACGGTGCGTGTGGATGGATTCATTCTTGGGTGTGCGCCAGCAGGGCCAGAACGCGCCCCGCGGCTTCGTCAGCATTGACGCAGTCGGACGTATCCAACTGCCAGTCGGCGGCGGCCTCGTACCGGGCCTCGCGTTCAGCCAGGAGGGCGCGGATGCGGGCCAGCGGGTCGGCGGCGTGAGAGGCCAGCAGGGGCCGCTCGTGCAGGTCCTTACGGACGCGGGCGAAAATGGTTTCGGCGCTAGGCCGCAGCCAGATGACCAGGCCGATCTTTTTCAAGAGGGCGGCATTCTCCGGCCTCAGCGGCGTCCCGCCCCCAGTGGAGAGGATTAAAGGCCGCCCCACTCCCACCACCATTGACGCCTGGGGGGGAGCCAGATTAGGAGTGGGAGCCAGAGAAGACAAGAAAGCCGACTCGCGGGCGCGGAAGGCGGCTTCGCCTTCGTCCGCAAAGATCTGCGGGATCAGGCGGCCTGCCGTGCGTTCAATCTCAGCGTCTGTGTCCAGATGACGCGCGTCCAGCCGCCGGGCGAGGTTGCGGCCCACGGCGCTTTTGCCGGTTCCCATAAAGCCGATCAAGACGATGTTCATGCCGTAGGTGATTTACTGATGTTACGCAATGTTATTCCCGGATTGGAAATTTTAGGCCTTTGACGAGCAAAAGTGTCCCTCCGGGATGCAGCAGAGCTATGGCCATATGTTTTTCGGCTGCGAAGCGGGCATTCTGCACTTTGACAGACCCGGAGTTCTAATCCGGGGAAGACTAAACCACATAGGATGTCGCGGCCACGGTGTCTACGGCGTCGGCCTGAGGGAGCGGCGCGAGCGACGGTTTCAATGTCAACCGTGTCGTGAGCGGAAGATTGGCCGAGGAGTTGCCGATCTCCAAGGTCGCCACGCCCGGCTGGAGGACGAACCGCTTCTCGGCCTCGCCCCAGTACCAGAAGGGCTGCGCCGTGTACGGCACCTCAAAAACGACCGTCTTCCTCTCGCCGGGCTTTAGCTCCACGCGCTGGAAGGCGACCAGTTGCCGAAGGGGGCGCTTGACCGGCGAGGCCGGCGGAACGACGTAAAGCTGCACGACCTCGGCTCCGGCGCGCTTGCCCGTGTTGGTCACGTGTGCCGAGACTTTCACCGACTGGCCGGGGCCGATCTCCCGCGCGTTCGACTGGAGGCCATCCATGCGAAAGGTCGTGTAGCTCAGACCGTAGCCGAACGGGTACAGCGGGTCGCCATCCAGGTACATGTAGGTGCGGCCCTTGTGGATGTCGTAATCGTGGCTAGGCGGAAGCTGGTCGAGTGAGCGGTACCAGGTGCAGGGCAGCTTGCCGCCAGGGTTATAATCACCGAACAGCGCCTCCACAATCGCCGTGCCCTGGGCTTGCCCCGCGCAGATCGCACAGAGGATGGCAGGTAGATGCGCCTGCTCCCAGTTGATGGAGACGGAGTTATTGGACGAAAGCACGAGGACGACCTTCGGGTTGACGGCGTAGACAGCCTTGATTAACTCCGGCTGGGCGCCGGTCAGGCCGATAGTCTCACGGTCGTAACCCTCCCCGCTCACGCTCGCATCAACGCCGCAGACCATCACCACAACATCCGCGCCCCGGGCCGACTCCACCGCCTCAGCGAATGCGGCGTCATTCTTTTCCCCGGTGACGGCGCAGCCGTCCTGGAAAGTGATCTGCCGCGCGCTCTTCTGGACAACCGGCGGGGGAACTGGAAGCAGAGTGAGCCGCTCCAGGTTCAGGAGGTAGCCAGTGCCGCCCTTGAACACCACGAAAATGTCACGGAGGCCGCTGAGGCCCGCCAGCGGCAGGGACACATCTACCAGATGGTCCCACCCCCCCGTGCCGGGGACGGTGAACGTCCCAACTAGCGGGCCAGTCAGCTTGTCCAGATGAACCTCAATCTGGCCGCCCGTGCCCGCGCTCGCAACTTTGGCACGCATCTCTGTCCGGCCCGTGAAGTCCACGGCATGGAACTGTGCCCAGTCGCCGCTGCTGATGAACGCCAGTTGGGTGGTGCCGAGCGGGGATTTTTCCGTGGTGATGCCCCCATGGGTGGCGATGCTCTCTCGGCCTGAAATAAAGCCCACGTCGATCGGCAGTCCGAACCGGGTCGCGAGGGCTTGCCGTGGGGAGATGTGCGTCTTGGGGGAGCCGCTGTAGCCGCCGAGATGGCAGACGTCGCCCAGTGGGCCGATTACGGCGATCTTCTGGGTCCGGCGTGGGTCTAAGGGGAGGAAGTTCCCATCGTTCTTCAGTAGCGTCAGCGACTGGCGGGCGGCCTCTAGAGCCAGCGCGTCATGGGCCGCCCAGGGAATATTTGCCAGGGTGATCGCCGTGTAAGGCACCTTCGCCGGCGGGTCGAGCGTTCCGAGCAGGACACGCACCGTCAGCACGCGGGTCACGGCCTCGCTGATCTGCTGCTCCGTGAGCAGGCCCTGGTCCACCGCCGCCTGAGAGTGTTTTTGGAGGATGTCGCCGCAGTTTATCTCGCAGCCTGCCTTGATCGCCAGGGCCGCCGCCGCCGGGAAACTCGGGGTGTAATGGTGCGGATCGTAGATGTCCTTGATGGCATCGCAGTCCGAGTTCACGAAACCCCGAAAGCCCCATTGCCCGCGCAGGAGGTCGGTCAGCAGGGCACGGTCCGCCGAGCAGGGGATACCGTTGACGGCGTTGTAGGCGCTCATGAATGTAAAGACGTCCCCGTGAATCACCGTCGCCCGGTAGGAGCGCGTGTAGTATTCCCAAAACGAGCGCGGGTCTACGGTCGCGGAGACCGATTCACGGTCGTTTTCGGTATTGTTGCAGATGAAGTGCTTGGAGCAGGCGGTGGTCTTGAGGTAGGCCGGGTTATCTCCCTGCATCCCACGCACGATCTGGACGGCCAGCGTCGCGGCCAGGCAGGGGTCTTCGCCGGGTGCTTCGTAGGACCGGCCCCAGCGAGGGTCGCGGTGCAGGTTCAGGGTGACAGGGGAATACAAACTGATGTTGTTGTGGGCGCGGCACTCGTCAGCGACGGCGACATAGACTTGCCGGGCCAGTTCTGGGTTCCAGGCGGCGGCAAGGGCGAGCGGCACCGGAAACGACGTCACCGGTGGGCCGGAGATCAGCCCGTGCAGGGCCTCAAAGGAGTAGTAGTTATAGCCGGGGAGGTTCAAGCGCGAGATCTCGCCCGCGCTGTTGCCAGTCTGGCTGATCTTCTCTTTCAGGGTCATCTGGGCGACAAGGGCTTCGGCACGGCTTCGGGCACTTGTGTAAGCGGCGTCGGAGATGCCGACCCGCCCGCCGCCTGCCGGTGCGTTCGCCGCCTCGGCCTCGTGTGCACCACCCAGTGCCAGCAGGGCCGCCAGCGTGGCCGCCGCCGAAAGAAATTCCCTTCGGCTCAGTTCGTTCTGGTTCAGTTCGTTCTGGTTCAGTTCGTTCTGGTTCAGTGTCATAAAGGTGTGTTCTCCGGCCCGGTTCCTGGGCGTTTACTCTAATTTGCAGTATTAGTCGTTCATGTTACGCAGACATCTTGATGAATCTCTGCGTTCCTGATTTACTTCCGGTCAGCTTGTCCTGTGATTTCTCTGGACAAGTCCCTGCTCGATCTGTACGCAGATTATCTGATCTCCGCCTTCGGCCATTTTCAGAAACTTCAGCCAAGCAACCTTCTGGCCTGAACCTCTGCGTAACATCAGTGATTTAGTCTATCTCAATCCAGCAGAAACCGACATGGTAGCGCGACGGAGTACCCTCTGGGTTGAAGATTGTTTCGCATCTTAGGTACTGAGAATGCTTTATCTCGAGAACAACGTCCTCGAAGACTGAATGGTAAAAGTGTTTGCTAATCTTAGCGGAGTGGCCTGTGGACCACTATTCTACGGCCGTAGAAGCTGTCAATGCCACCAACAGTGACAGCAGAATGGCACTCCCTAACGTTGAAGTTGGTTTACACATTGTCCTCTTCAATCTTCCATGCCTTGGCCCGCGTCATCGGCTTGCGGGCACCGTGGCAGAGGTGTACCCGGTGAACAAAAGGCGCATCCTCGGTGGATTCCACGATAGTGCAGAAAACGCGGTAGCCGACACCGCAAGGCGTCAGTCGGCAGGAGAATGCATAGACGGTGTCCCGGAAGAAGCGGCCCTCATGGGCGACCGGGTGACGATTGGGATTGTCCGCCAATGTCACCAAAGTGCCCAGAAAGCCGTTATACCAGTCAAGAGCATGATCCACGTCCGTGGCTTCTGCCAGCCGAACCCAAGCCTTGTCTGTGTCCAGACGGGCGCGGTCTCCGAAGCGGATGGCGTATCACCGCCGTACGATACTCTTCTAGTAAGATGCCTTTGTTGCCCGCGTGGAGTTCCTCTAGCCCTTGCTGGATAACGGCGATTTCCTCTTCACGTTCCGCCTCAGACAACTCAGACTCGCCATGCCAGTCCGCCTCAGTCAGCGTCAAAGAATACTCTGTGATCGCTTGCCCTCTCTAGACGGCCTTCTCAGACAGTTCAGCCCCCATGTCCGGCGGGAGTTCCAGAGTCACGGTCGTCATCATTTCCCTATTCTCAGCTTCACTTCGCCATGCGGCCGGCGACGGTCTGCTGGTAGGTGTCGTAGTTGGCCCGCATCTCAGCCAGGCTGTCGCCGCCGAACTTCAAGCACATCTCGGCGGCCAGGACGATCGCCACCATCGCTTCGCCGACCACGGCGGCAGCGGGCACGGCGCAGACGTCGGAGCGCTCGGCGAAGGCGGGGACGCCTTCTTTGGTCTGGAGGTTGACCGAGGGGAGCTGCTTCATCAGGGTAGCGATAGGCTTCATCACGGCCCGGACGACCAGCGGCTCGCCGTTCGTGATGCCGCCTTCGGTCCCGCCCGCATTGTTGGAGCCGCGCCGGAAGCAGGCGTCTTCGTCGCCCTGAGCGGCGTCGTAAAAGAAAGCGTCATGCACCTGGGAACCGGGGATGTCGGCGGCCCCAAAACCAATCCCAACCTCGACGCCCTTGATGGCCTGGATCGCCATGAGAGCCTGGGCCAGCTTGCCGTCGATGCGCGTATCCCACTGGGAGTAGGAGCCAAGCCCGACGGGCAGGCCCAGGACGACGACCTCGAAGACGCCGCCCAGTGTGTCGCCTCGGTATTTGGCCTCGTCAATGGCCGCGATGATCTTCGCTTCGGCGTCTTTGTCGGCAACGCGGACGGGGCTGTCTTCGGACAACTCGGCCACGCGGCGCAGGTCAATATTGTCCGCGTTGACTTTAACGCCCCCAATGTTGACGACGTGGGAGGCGACGGAAACGCCGAACTCAGCCAGCAGCAGACGGGCGACTGCGCCGACGGCGACCAGCGTTGCCGTGTTCCGGGCGGACGACCGCTCCAGCGTGTTCCGCAGGTCGTTGTGCCCATACTTCATCATGCCCGTATAGTCGGCATGGCCGGGACGAGGGACGGTGATCTCGGCGGGAGCCTCGACACCGTCGGCGAGCGGCTCGACGGACATCTTGACGGTCCAGTTGGCCCAGTCCCGGTTGCGGACGACCAGAGTGATCGGGCCGCCCATCGTCAGGCCGAAGCGGATACCGGAGAGGATCTCGGCCGTGTCGGACTCGATCTTTTGGCGCGCGCCCCGGCCATAGCCGCCCTGGCGGCGTTTGAGCTGGGCGTTGATGGGTTCGGCGGTGACAGACAGCCCGGCGGGGACACCTTCGATGACGGCGGTGAGGGCGGGGCCGTGGGACTCGCCCGCAGTTAAGAATCGGAACATGGGTGCATTATACCTGAAAATAGGGGGTAGGGGGAGGGGGTAAATAGCAAAAGAGGGCGGGGATAAACCCCCACCCTCTTGCGAAACACGCTTGCGAACGCCCGTCGTCCTTACGGTGTGACGGTGACGCTCTGGACGCCGTTGGCATTGGCCGTCGCGCTGTCGTTGGACTCACCGATGATGGTCGGGGTCACGAAGATCAGCAACTCCTGGTCGTTGATCTGCTTGTTGCGGGTGCGGAAGATGCCGCCCAGGATGGGCAGATCGGCCAGGATCGGGATGCGGATCGTGGACGACGTCTCCTGCTTGCGGACAAGGCCACCCAGGACCATCGTGTCACCGCTGCGGACGGTCCGCAGAGTGGTGATGCTCTGGCTGATGGTGGCAGGAATGCCGCCCACAGACTGCCCCGTCGTATCTGAGATGGTCGGGGACAGGTTCATGGTCACCGAATCGTCGCTGTTGATGCGGGGGGTGATGGTCAGGGACGTGCTGATGGGCAGGAAGTTGGCCTGCTGGCTCTGCTGGTTCGTATTGTTGATGCCGCCGGTCGAGGTGACACTAGTGGTGAAGAACGGGATCTGCGTCGTGATGTTGATGGTGGCCTGCACGTTGTTCGTGGTCGTAATGATAGGCGCTTGCACGACCTTGCCGCGCGTCCGGGTCAGAGTTTGGAAGAGCTGGGCGATGAGATTGCCGGTGGCATACTGGAGGAAGGTCGGCGGAATCGCCTGGGTGATAGTGGAGTTGCCGTTCTGGGTGCCGAACTCGAGGCCTGGATAGGGAACCAGGTCGAAGTTGACGCCCAGGTTGTCCACGTCAGTGACGCTCGCGGTGACGAACTCGACCTTGATCTCCACCTGGCGTGGGGCGACATCCAGGATCTTGACGAGCTGTTTGACGGTGTTGTACCCGTCCGGCGTGGCCTCGATCAGCAACGAGTTATTACTTTGCAGCGCAAAGATGCGGGTGACACCGATCGGCAACTGACTGGCCGCACCGGGCCGTGCCGCAGCACCCGGGTTAGGCTGGAAGGGGTTGATGCCGCCAGGTGTGAAGCCGCCCCCGCCGGGCGTAAAGCCGCCCCCGCCGGGGAAGCCGGGGAACTGGTTTGCCCGCTCCGTGGAAGCCGGGTCCGCCGAGCGGTGCTGGGCATAGTTCGCACCAGCCCCGTTGGCGTTGCCGCCGCCGAGCGGGACCGAGGGATAGCCGGAATAGGCCGGATAAGCGGGCTGGAGGATAGTGCTGCCCTGGGTGGACGTGATTTCCGGGTGAGGAATGGACATCTGGGCCGGGCGGAACGGCTCCGGCTCGGTCGCGTCCTTGTCCCAGTGCATCAGCCGCAGGAGTTCCAGGGGAACCGCGTGCTGGAGGACCAGCGGATGCCATTGCAGCGCACCGGGCGGGTACCCCGCCTCCGGGTTTTCATCCTGTGCGGGCGTGCCGGGGGCAGAGGCAGAGACCTGAGCCGGGGCGGGTGCGTTCACAGGGAGGTCTTCCGGCTCGAAGACGTAGACCCCATCCGAGTCCTGGTGGACGCTGGCGTGGGCGCTGAAAGCGATGCGCTTCATGGCCTTTTCCAGCGGCACGTCCACGAGATGCACGGTCACGGATCTGAAGGGATGATCGCCCTCCCGAACGGTGACGCCTGCGCCGGATTCTCGCTCCAGCAGCCCGACCACCGTGTCGAAATCGGCTTTCTGCACGTCTATGTTGACGACCTTGCCGGAGGTATCGGCCTGAGCCAGCGCGGGATGCGCCGTCAGCCCTGCCAGGGTCAGCAGGCCGCAGCAGGCCGCAGTCAGGCCGGTCCGTCTTCGATCAACCATGTGTGTTCTCCTCAAATCGTGAAGCGCATTCTGCGTCAGGTCTCGTTGCGTCAGGTCTTGCTTGTCTATTTGTTGATGGCGAAGGAGCGCATGCCGCCACCGCCAAAGGAAGTGCCGCCGCCGCCAAAGGAAGTGCCGCCGCCGCCATAGGAGTTGCCACCGCCGCCGAAGCCACCACCCCGGTTGCCATTGCCGCCAACGGAAGTGATGCCGCCCGCCGCGCCGCCGAAGCCGCGGTTGCCGCCTCCATTGTTGCCACCGGTGCTGCCGCCACTCTCCTGGACGAAGTTGACCGGAACCTGAACGATACCCTGAGCGCCGAGCAGTTGGGCGATGACGTAGGCATCGTACTTGTCAATCGGGATGTGGTAGAAGCGCTTGGGCGCGTTCGGGTCCACGTTGGGGCTGGTGCCGTCGTTGTTCGCGATAATCGTTGTGGCGATGGTGGGCGCGGGGGCGGGAGCCGCCCGCTGCACCTTCACGTGATAGGTGCCGTTCTCGACGTCATACGTCAGCGGCGGGTTGACCGACGACAGAAGTTGCCGGAGGGCGAGGCTGAAGGGGACGTCGCTGACGTTGATGTTGGCAAAGCCCTGCACATCCGAATCGATGATGTAGTTGCGGATGCCCGCGCTGGTGAACAGGGTCCGCAGGGACGCCTGGACGGCGACGTTGACGAGGTTGAGCGAGATGGGTTTGGACGGCTCCGCCGTGGCGGCCGCGTCCTGCGCTCGAACGGGCGAGGAGACGAGGCCGACGCCGAGCAGCGTGAGCACGCCTAGGGCCAGGGCCAGGGGCCGGCGGGAGAATAGGCTGGTTTTCATAAGTTGGTTTCCTTTATTAGCGGCAGAAGCCGGGCCATCCCTTCCGGGGTGGCTTCGACGACCAGGGAGTTATCGCTGTGCCGGACGAAGATGCGCTTGACGCCGTCCGGGAGTACGGAGTTGCCGGCGGCGGGGGCCGCCTGCGGACCGGTCGAGTTCTGTATCCCCCCAAACGGCACGGCCGGGCCGAAGGCAGAGGGCGCCCGCACCGACGTGATGGCGGCAGGGCCGGTGAGTCCGAGGGGGGCGGTCGGCCCGGACGGGATGACAAAGTTCGGCGGCACGTCTATGATGCCGCTCTGGCGCGTCAGCAGTTCGGCGATCACGCCGGGGTCGTAATGCTGAATGCCGATCCTGTAAAAGTGGCTCTGTCCGGCATCCTCGGGCATGGGCGCGAGCGGTGAAACGGGCAGTTCGATCTGAGCGAGCGCCGCCTGCCTCA
>JAYTRQ010000739.1:0-2871 GCA_043746125.1 Armatimonadota bacterium
GAACTGGTGCCCACAATGTTCACAGAGTTCCTGGTCCCGCAAGGTCATGGTCCGGCAGCGCGGGCAGTATTTCCCCTCACGCGAGTTCCCCGTTCCCGGTGTGGTCATGCGGGTAGTTTACCAAGAACGGGCGCGAAAAGCAAGCCGGGGGAACAAGCCGAAGAAAGTAAGCATGGAAACGGCAAAGGCCACGGACGCCGAAAGCGTCCGTGGCCTTCCTGGTTCTCATGCGTTTGCAGTGAGCCTACTTGCTCAGACCGACCGGGTCAGTCGTGCCGAACAGGTTCTTGGTCTAGACTGTGTGGAGCGGCAAGGCATCTCCACTATTGACAGAACGCCTATCGCGTGATATAGTGCAGCATTCCGGCCTTCCTTGTACTACCGCCGCGAACACTGCTCCATTTACTTGTATTGCGGATCGCACGTTCTCGCCTTACGCGCCCTCTTTGGGGAAGAACCATGAAACTATCGCCGAACTTACTGATTTTCTTCTCAGGACGAGCGCTTAATCGCTTCAAGCCTACTTGTCTACTTCTGTCCGTTCTCGCGGTCTGGACCGCCGCTTCCACATCCGTGCAGGCCCAATTCCGAATCCCCGGCGTCAAACTGCCCGATATCTCGGGGCTGAAAATCCCCGGCGTTCCAGAGCCGAATATCCCTGGCCTCGACAGCCTGTTCAAAGAGGAAGACCCGGTCACCACGAGCATCAAGGACGTTCGCGGCGAAGTCCCCTACCTTGACGGCTATGCCCCGAAAAGATTCCGGCCGCTTTCCTCCCTCCGGCGCGGGCCGAACGGCGGCTGGCTCTTGCAGCCTGGACTGTACAGCGGGGACATCCGCACCTACTGCCTCCATGCCGGCACTTATGGCCCCACGCGCGGCAGCGGCTACCTCTATGCGCCACTGATGGGCAAGCAGCGTAGCGTCATCAGGAAGATTCTCCACAACAGCGCGGACCATCCTGAGTTGCAGCAGCATGAGATTCAGTCCCTAATCTGGGCCATCGAGGCCCGCGCGAAGATCAGCAGCCTTCCCACGGATCTCCAGCAGGTCGCGTCCACGCTGCTGCCCGAACAGGACATCATGGAACTGAATGGCATGTCCATTGACTATCTTTCCGACCAGGTCAAAGACAAGGCGTTCGGCAGGTTGAATTCCACGCTGCGTCCTATCTACGAGGCCCAGAATAATCTTCGAGGCTTGCTGACTCAGGCAAATGCGCCCTTCGATCAACTGGAGCGCGTCGCCGTCCTATCGGGTGATCCGCCCAGGGATAGAAACAGCCGCGAAATCCCTGAAGGGCGCTGGACGCTGCACCCCGGCGGGTTTTACGTGCGCTATCGTTCCTCCTCTTACAGCCGCACCACGCTCCAACTGTGCGTTCCCGACCGCTCCCGCATTGTGCGAGATGCCAAAGGGCGTATCGCCTCGGTGATGGACGCAAGAGGAAACGGTGTCGAGACGGATTATACCGACACGCCTGTGCCGCCTGCTCTCGGCGTGCGGGCGATACAGAGCTTCCCCTTCGCCTCAATCCGGCTCATCCGGGCCGATATAATGGCGGACGGGAAATCCAACCATGAATACAGGAACGTCGGCTGGATGTTCACCGGAAGCCCCGCCGGTGGAAACGTCTCTGCCGGCGACCACCCCGGCAGCGATGCGCGGCTCAGGTCCTCCATGGGCGTGCGCCATCAACTCGAGGACATCAGGAAAAGCTACAATAAGAACGGCCCCGCGTGGGGCGACCCGATCGACGCTGTTGACCTTGCCAATTACCGGGCCGGCATCGTGGAGGCGCTGAAGGGCGACGGCGCTCCCGAAACGTTCGCTGATGATACGCTCACTCGCGCCTGGCAGTCCGCCACAAGCCGGTGGGCGGTCAATCTGCCAGATCGGTCCGATGCGCCGATCCCGGAAGGCACCGAATATGACCCCTCGGATGATGTCGCGACGCCCTGCGAGAACGGACGCCAGCGCCTCGGGCAGTCCATCGTGCCGTGCGACCCTTCCTCCGATCAGCCTTCCATTGGGGCGGACCACGACTTCGCCGGAGATGTGGTCGGCGGAAGCCTTGACCGCTGCTTCCGGGACACCTACGGCAACTACGACAACTTCTGGGTCCGGGGCGGCTCGGTCGGGGGACACAAGTACCTCGCGATCAATTCACTCGGCAAGCCCTCCCTCGAAGCGGCAGAAGCGATGACCATTCTCAAGAACAACATCGTTTCCATCTTCCCTTACGGCGCTGAAGCGCTGGATGGCCCGACAGTCAAAGTCAACAACCGCTTTACCGTGACCGCGCGGCTGCCGGGGCCGTCCAACGTCATCTGCACCAGTGCCGGCGCCGACCGGTTCGTCTTCCAGACCATCCCTGGGCAGCACCTCCTGCGCGGCACCGTCACCTTCGGCATCTTCAAGGACTCCTGCGGGGAGTTGTGGCTGTTCCAGCAGGGAAGAGGCCCTGCCGACGAGGGAGAGGTCCGGGCCGTGTTCAACTACGCGACCGCCCAGGATCTTTGGGAGAGCATGGCCGACAATCTCGCCGCCGCACTCCGCGACCACCACTCACCCTGACGCATTAAGCAGGAATTCGGCTGTTGCTGACTGCGGCCCCCGATTGTGGGGGGCAGGTCTGAGGTTGCTGTTCATCGCGCCCCCTGCCACTGAGCGAAACACCACTCCAGGCGGTCCTTCGCGTTCATCGCCATAACGGCGACCTCCGAGGGCTTGATGCTGGGCTTCCCGAGAAGATGGATGCTGTCGAATGTCACCAGCACGTCGGCGGCACATTCGATGGCCGCCGCCAGGATGCGGGCGTCGGGGTGATAGCCGGTCAAGGCCCCGCATATGACGATTGTGTCCTCGTTC
>JAYTRQ010000740.1:0-2861 GCA_043746125.1 Armatimonadota bacterium
TTATCGGGACAATCCAGTGTCCCGACCGCGCATCCGTGGCCGCGTCCATCTGGCCTTGCCACAGGATCGTCTCGCCGCGCCGCAGCAGACTCCCGAGCGTCCAGGCGACGTCAGGCTGTGCCATGTTCGTCTTCGCGTAGTACGGCCCTTCCGACTCCAGCCCGGCCAGAGCCGCCCGCGCCTCAGTCAATTGTGCGAAGACCTCCGCCGCGCCTGCGATGCCTCGCAGAGCCTTCTCGTACTCCCACAGCCGCGTCCCCAGCGTGATTGTGCCTCGCCCGCCGCCCAGTATCCGCAGTCCGGGCCGGACACGCGTGAGCGGAATTTCATCTACTTTAAGTCGCCAGTCTTGCGATGTCAGTCGCTCCAGTCGCCGGATGAAGATGCGCCGGTTCGTGAGCGCATAGGCCGCCGCTCGCGTCTGTTCGCGGGCCTGCTGGCGCAGGTAGGCTGTCACCCCAACCCATGTAAGGACACAGATAATGAGGGTCGGCGCGGAGGTCCAAGCGGGTGGCGTCCCGCGCCGCCAGCTTTCGAGCCAGATGATTGGCGGCAAGAGGGGGAGTGCCAGCAGAGACCCGCCGATGACTTTGGGCCAGACAAATAGGCGCAGATCGGGCTGCCCCTGCCAGAGTATTTGTTCCCCCTCCTGCAAACGCGCGGTGAAAGAGGGCATCGGCAGCGGTTCATTGCGGCGGGCGGGCGATCTCTTCATGGGAACCTCACCCGCCCTGTTCACCCCGACCGAGCGTGTTCCCTGCACCGCCTCCGGTTGACGCCATGCCCCCAAACCGAGTACACTCTCGGTTTAGGGGGCCTATGCTTCTCACCATCCGCACCACGCACTGCCCGGCGACCCATCTGGGCGACCTACTTCATAAGAACTCGGCCCGCGCCCAGTCCTTTGACCTGTCGTTCGGGCAAGCGCACGTCTTCTACCCGGAAGTCGGGGACGACGCCTGCACGACCGCCCTGCTCCTGGGCGTGGAGTCGATAGACACGCGCCTTTGAGGCGTGAAAGAGATATGAATGCCACCCCGTATCTATCCCGTCCTGGAACACCCCGTCCAAGGCTTCACGTTCACAGCCGGTTCCGCCCTGGTGCGGGTCGTCGAATCACACGACGATTTATCGCCCCTGCTGGACTTCCATGCGCCCGATCCGGCCCAAATCGCCATTGAAGTCGGTATGGTCTACCCCTATGAGGAAGATGGGGCGGATGATCTGGCCGAGCTAGATCTGGGCCAGCCCGAATGGCACGAGCCGGCCGTTGGCTTGGCCGTCGTCCGGCACGCCTTGGACGCGGTGCGGGGTCGTCCCGAAAGCATAGGTGAAGCGATCTACGACCCAGGCCTGCGTCCGCAGGATGTCCTTGCTGATCTGGAAGCCTTAGAGATGGCTTTAGAACTGGCCCGGCAGCACGAAACTCGCTTCCGGCTGGTGATGGACGACTGCCCGCCTGGCTTGACACGGGGGGGCAGAGCGGCCATACTCTAAACTCTGACGAAGACACAACAGAACGTGGACGGCGAAAGCAAGCGAGGCGACACGAGTTTTGAGGACCAGATCCGGTGGGGCGAGGCCGCGCTGGAGGAGATGACCGAACGTCCGGGCCGCTGCACACCCGTCAGTAGAATATGTTGTTCATTAGCCCCGAGCGATACAGGGTCGCCGGCCGGAAGATGCCTTCTCTTACTCACCCTTGCCGGCAAGCGATACGAGAGCTGTTCTTGCCGGCTGGACGCGTAGACGGTGGAGATGCGGTGTCTGACCCTGGAAGGGCCTGGGCGGGTGGCGCTGTACGGCACGGAAGAGTGAGGGCTGACTGAAACATTGCTTGCCGCGCGGCGTAATGCTTGTCATACGACGTTGCGCGCGTGGAGGTAAAGTCAATGAGAGTAACTGCTATTTTTCTGGCCGTTGCTGGCCTGCTGCTGGGACTCGGCCCTGCCCGAGCGGCCGACAAGCCCTTAGTAGGCTTGTCCGTAGGCGTCCCCGAAGGCGGCGGGGCGATGGACCTGATCGCGGCCGTCCTGACGGCACGGACGGCTGGGGCGCGGCTGATGTACGTCAGCGTCAAGTGGAGCGATTTGGAGCCGAAGCCGGGCGTTTACAATCTGAAACCGATTGACGATGCTGTCGTCAATCTAGGCCCAATCGGGTTCCATGTGGCGATCACGATTCAGACGCTGGACACGAGCAACCGGACCCTTCCCGCCGACCTGATGGCCCTCCCGTTTGACTCGCCCCAAGTGCGATCGCGGTTTGACGCCCTGCTTCAGCAGATTGGGCCGAATCTGACGGCGGCCGTGGTGGACGTCAATCTGGGCAACGAGGTGGACGTCTATCTGGGCACACACCCGCAAGAGACCGAAGCCTTTGCCGGGCTGGTGGAAGCGGGCCGGACACGCCTGCGGACGTCGCGGCCCGGTCTGCCGGTCGGCGTCACCACAACTTTTGATGGCCTGAAGACCCGGTTCTCCGTGTTCCAGCGTCTGAACCGCGACATGGATGTCGTCACGATGACCTACTACCCGCTGACGGCGGCCTTCGCCGTGCGCCCTACCGCCGACGTCGCCGGGGATTTTGACATGATGGCATCGGCAGCCGGAGCCAAGCCGCTTCTGCTGCAAGAGGTGGGCTATCCTGCCGATCCAATATTGGGCAGTTCAGAGGAGAAGCAGGCCGCGTTCGTGGAGGCCATCTTTGACGCGCTGGGCAAGCACGCGGCGCAGATCGGCTTTGTGAACTTCTTTTTGATGTACGACTTCGGCGATAAACTGGTGAACACGCTGACCCAATATTACGGGCTGAACGACGCCCACTTCCGCGCTTTCCTCGGGACGCTCGGCTTGAGAAAA
>JAYTRQ010000741.1:0-2861 GCA_043746125.1 Armatimonadota bacterium
AGCCCCGCGCAGGCGCAGCGGAACCCGAAGGTGGAAGTCGGCAATTTCTTGGTCTCCGCGCCGGGTGGGATCGCTTTTGTCGTGGACGATTCGGCCGCATTCGTCGTGGACACCGGCGCACCCTATTATGCGGGCACTGCGGCCCCGGACGATTCGATCCACCACATTCAGTTTACGGCGCAGGGCGCGAGCGTCCAGTTTGACTGGGGGCGTGTCGGGGACGCCGCCGTCGCACGACTGACGTCGGATAAGAAAGTTACTCTCCCCCTGCGTCTGGGCAGCGGCTGGCCGGGCTGGGTGAGCCGCTACGTGCCCACCCCCGGCGGCGTCAGCGGACACGCGCAATCTCTGGACCAGTCCGTCGTCTGGCAGATGCGAACTTCTCCTAGTCCGGTTCAGAGTGATGGCATGGAGGTTGTGGTCGCCGTCAGCCCGGATGCGCCGCTGCGTTTCGTGGCGGGCCTGGGGAAACTGCCGGGAATAAGTCAGGTGGACGCGCTGCTCGGGCAGGCGCAGAAGCGGTACGCGTCCCGTCGCCCTGCCGCCGCGGGCGAGTGGGGCGATTTTGTCGGGGCCATTGCCGACAACCTGAACAACAGCCGGATCTACAGTTCCGACAATCACGTGCTGGCGCATTCGGTCAGTCGACGGTGGGCGAATGGGGATCCGAATAACGCTCCATACTTCTGCTGGGACAGCTTTCTCACCGCAAATCTGGCCTGCCTGGACGACCCCCAGACGGCGCGGGAAACCGTCCACACAATCCTTTCTTTGCAGACGCCGGAAGGGCTGGTGCCGAACTTCGGACACTGGAACTTTGGGGGAGGGCGGGCCAGCAACGACCGCTCCGAGCCGCCGGACGGCGCGCTCTGCGTGTGGAAAATGCACCAGCGCTGGCCGGACCAATCTTTCCTTGCGGAAGTCTACCCGAAGCTGGTCAAATGGCACGAATGGTGGCCGAAAGCGCGGGACGGCAACCACAACGGCCTCCTGGAATGGGGCAGCTCCAGCGGGGATTGGCAGAACGCCCAGTATGAAACCGGCTGGGATGACAACCTCCACTTTGCCGGGACCAAGATGGTCGGGACCGCGATGAATGCGGACGCCGTAGACTTGAATGCTCTGTGGTCCATGGATGCCGAGTCTCTGGCGCGTATCGCCGAGGCGCTGGGCCACCAACAGGAGGCTGTCGCATTTCGTGCCGAGCACGAAGCGATGAATAAACGCATCAATGACCTCCTCTGGAATGAGAAATTGGGCGTCTATTGCAGCCGCCTGTGGAGCGGGGAAAAGGCCGTGCCGGTTGCGCCGTCGGCGTTCGGCACGGGTTTTAATGCCGTGTTCTACAGCGACCAAACGCTGGGGAAGGAAGCGGGCTGGCGGCATGACCGGGACGTCGATTTTGATTGGAATGGAACGTCCCCATTGGCAGGCGTCCCCGGCGATGGCTGGAGCGCGCGCTGGACGGGAACCTTCACACCGCCCTCCTCGGGCAAGTACCGCTTCCGCGTGGCGGCGGACGACGGCGTCCGGGTGTTTGTCGGTGGCAGGAAAGTGATTGATGACTGGGCGGTGCATCCCGCTTCCGAGCAGGAAGGGGACGTGAACCTACCCGCCGGAACGACGGTCCCGCTCATCGTGGAGTATTTTCAGGCGGTGGGCGGCTCGTCGCTGCATTTTACCGTCGCTTCCGTGCAGCCCGGCGGTTCGGACTCGGCGTTTCTGACGCGACTGACGCCTATGAACTTCTACCCCCTGATCGCGGGCGTCCCTGACCCGGCGCGGGCAAAACGTGTCCTGGCGGTGCTGACCGACCCGCACAAGTTCTGGGGGACGTGGCTGCTGCCGACGCTCGCCTACGATGACCCGGACTACCACCAGCAGGAATACTGGCGCGGCGACGTCTGGGGGCCGGTCAACTATTTCGTTTTCCAGGGAGTGCAGCGCTATGCTTCGCCGGCCCTGCGGACTGAGTTCGCGCGCAAAAGTGTCGCGTTGTTCATGAAGAACTGGAGGGCCGGTAACGTTTGCGGCGAAAACTACCACAGCACGGACGGCCTCCAGCGAGGCAGCGATCCACATTACACCTGGGGCGCGCTGCTGAATCTGATTGGGCTGGAGAACGTCTGCGACGTTACGCCCGATGGGATGATCCGCTTGAATGGGGTGCAGACGCAGACACTCAGCCTGACCAACGTTCCTTTGGCGGGGGAACTCTATGACGTCCGCACGCAGCCTGGGCAGGCCACGCTGCTTCGGAATGGGAAAGCCGTGCTCACGGCAAAGAATCGGATCGCGCAGATGCACCCCCCACGCGAGCGGGGAGAAGGACACACAAATCAACCATGACAATCATGAGTAGGTGCTTCACTCGCAAAACTTCCCGGCACTCTGCCGTCACACTCCTCGCCTCCCTGGCGGCGCTGCTTCCCTGCGGCACTCCTGCCTCGTCGCAGCCGCCGGCGGTGACGGCGATTCAGAAGACCACCGATGGCGTGACTCTGAGACTCTCACAAGGTTCACTGCGTCTGCAAGTGTGGACGCCGCGCGTCGTCCGTGTGACTTACAGCCCGACGGATATGCTGCCGAAGACGCAAAGCCTGGCCGTCGTCGCCAAGCCGCAGTCCGTGCCGTGGCAGTTGAAGACTGACGCCGGGGCTGTCACCGTGGCAACGGGACAGATCCAGGCGCAGGTCAACCGGCAGACCGGGGCGGTCCGGTTTCTTGACCCCGCAGGAAAGCCCATTCTCAGCGAGGAGGCTGGGGGGCGCACGATGACGCCGGTGACGCTGGCGGGGGCGACGCCCGAAGCGGCCTACTCGTCCCGGCAGGGATTCATCCTGCCGCCTGGGGAGGGCATT
>JAYTRQ010000742.1:0-2844 GCA_043746125.1 Armatimonadota bacterium
CGGCGGCGACGACTGATAAGGGCGTACTGGTGGAGTCCGGGCCATTCAGCGGCAAGGCTTACAGCAAAGATTTAGTGCGCCAAGTAGCCGAGTGGCTTGAGGCGGACGGGCGGGGCAGGCCCGTCGTCACTTACCGCTTTCGCGACTGGCTTCTGTCCCGGCAGCGGTATTGGGGCGTGCCTATCCCGATCATCCACTGCCCAGACTGCGGCGAGGTCGCCGTGCCCCTGGACCAGTTGCCGGTCCTGCTGCCGCCGGTCGAGAAGTATCAGCCGACCGGCACAGGCGAGGGACCGCTGGCGGGAATCCCAGAATTTGTCGAAACGAACTGCCCCCAGTGCGGCGGCCCGGCCCGGCGCGAGACCGACACGATGGCCGGGTCTGCCTGCTCGTCATGGTACTTCCTGCGCTTCACCGACCCACACGACGCCGACGCGCCGTTCTCACGCGAAGCGGCAGACTACTGGCTGCCCGTGGACACCTACGTCGGCGGCGCGGAACACGCCGTCGGGCATCTGCTCTACGCCCGATTCTGGACCAAAGTCCTGCACGATGCGGGTCTGCTGGGAGTGGACGAGCCGTTCAGGCGCTACCGCAACCAGGGCATGATGCTGGCCTACACGCCAGGCCGCAAGGTGTCGGGGGAGGAGTCCGGGGAGGACGGCAGCGACGATAAGATCGAGGACTGGAAGGCCATCAAGCCGGACGAGATGGACCGTTTTGATCCGTCCGAAGTCACCTATCGGTGGGCCAAGATGTCCAAATCAGCGGGCAATGTGGTCACACCGGACGAAGCCGCCGAGCGGTTCGGGGCGGACAGTCTGCGCGTCTATGAGATGTTCGTCGCGCCCTTTGAGGAGACCGTGCAGTGGAGCGAGGAGGGCATCCGAGGTTCGTCCAAGTTCCTGGGTCGCGTCTACCGCCTCGTCGCACAGTGGGGGCCAGGATGGTCGCCGGACTGGCGCGAAACCGTCGGAGCGGCGTTCGGCAAGGACCGCGATCTGCGGCGCAAGACGCACCAGACCCTGACGCGCGTGACTGACGATCTGGAGGGCTTCCGCTTCAACACCGCCGTGGCGGGCCTGATGGAGTGGGTCAACGCCATGTACGACGTGTCCAATGGCCTGACCGGAGGCTCGCGCTCGCCGGCCCTGGACGAGGCCATCGAGTACGTAACGCTGTCCCTCGCGCCGTTCGCACCGCACCTGGCCGACGAGCTATGGACGGAAGGCTTGGGCCAGTCCGGCTTCCTGTACAAGCACCCGTGGCCGCAGTCCGACCCGGACGTGGCGAAAAAAGACGAGATCACTCTAGTTGTCCAGATCAACGGCAAGGTTCGGGACAAGATGACCGCGCCCGCCGACGCCGATCAGGCCGCCTTGCAGGCGTTGGCCCTCGCCAGCCCCAAAGTAGCCGAGGCTCTGAACGGAAACGCGCCGAAGAAGGTCATTGTGGTTCCTGGTAAGCTGGTGAACGTGGTGGTGTAGGGTCACCCGGCACCCAAAGCCTCCACCAGCACGTCCGGCTTCTGCGAACCGATCAAGAGCCGCTTGCCGTCGCGAAGCGTCAGGCGGACGCCCCGGTTGCCCCGCGCGTTCAGGGCGCTGTTGCCGGACGGTCCCTTGATGCCCCAGCCGCCGTAGTCGGATATGGGCGAATAGGTCACGGCCGCCGCAGAGACAATGTCTGCTCGGGCGATACGCCGCCGATACAGTGGGAACAGCGCCCCGAACGTGACCACTAGTTCCCGGTCAGTGAGCATCGTCCGCAGGCAGAGCAGGTTCAGCGCCAGGCCGACCGGCAGCAGGGGCCATGCTAGGCCTACACCGAGGGCGGTCACGGCCGACAAGCCCATGATGCCGTAGGCGAACGGGGCGAATGTCTGTGTTTCGGAAAATCGAACGCTGTCTTCCATAAAGTGCCTCCCCTAAAAGAGACACGGGACGCGCCGATAAGTTGCGCCGCGCGAGGCGCTCAGGGAGGGACCGTCATGCAGGATGCCAAAACTCGCGCTGCCTTGCTCGTGATCTGTCTGGCCTGTCTTATAGGGAGCGGCATTGCCCTGTTCGCCGGCCGCCGCGCCCAGCCCCCACCGGTCGTCATCACCCCGCCCCCACCTGCCCAAACATCGGCAGTCCCGGAGGCCGCGCCAAAGCGTGAGGCGCGGCTATATGTGGACGTCGCCGGGTCCGTCCGCCGCCCCTCTTTGTACGTCCTTCCCGCCGGAAGCCGGATCATGCAGGCAATACGCGCGGCGGGCGGGCCGTCGGCGGACGCCGACCTGGATGCAGTCAACCTCGCCCAAAAGGTCACCGACGGTGAGAAAGTGTTCGTGCCCAGGCGCGGGACGCCGCTCCGCCCAGTTTCTCCACCAGAAGCCGCTGCCTCCTCCATAGCCTCAGACGCCCCCCCAAGCCTCGTCCTGCCGAAGACGTCCGGCAAGGGCGGCCACTCCAACAAGATGACGGCAGGTTCCGGGGAGCAGATCGCGCTGAACACGGCCACCGCCGAGCAGCTAGAGCGCCTACCCGGCGTCGGGCCGAGCATGGCCGGCCGCATCCTCGCCTACCGTCAGCAGGCGGGAGGATTCGGGAAGAGCGAAGACTTGATGCAGGTGGTCGGGTTAGGTCCCAAGAAGTTCGCGAAGATCGCCGCATTCGTCAGGCCAGACTGAGTCTGAGAAGACGACCGCTTTGAGGTACAGTAATGCCACAAGATCCGTCTCAGGAGGTGTTTTATGTCCGTGACGTTGACCGCAGAACCCGAAGCCCGCCCCGGAAAGCGAGGGCGCGAGATCGCCGTACTGGAAGCCGACCAAATGCTGGCGCGGCCAGCGGACGAGTT
>JAYTRQ010000743.1:0-8878 GCA_043746125.1 Armatimonadota bacterium
TCACCTGTTCTCCAGACGGGAAGCATCTGGCAACGGTAGGCCAGCGAGGAGATGTCCGAGAGTGGAATATTGCTGATGGCAAACAAACGCGAGTTTTTGCGTCCGGATGGTCTGAGAATTCACTGGGTATCGCCTATTCAAAAGATGGTCGGCTTGTTGCCGCCTCCGGCTCAAGCGGCTTTTACCCTCATCTTGTTCCTGGGATCAGAGTATGGAACGCCCAAACCGGGCGCACTATTCGGACGCTTCCGACCCAGCAAGAACAGTCCTCACTTTGGTTCGCGCAGAACAATGATCTTGTCACCGCAGGTATTTCGGGCGGCCTTACAGCATGGCGGACAGCGGACTGGCGACTTCGATATCAACAACCTGACGTGGTTCTGGTCCCGCCGACGAGTAGGGGAGCATTGTATGTCCTTATGCGCGGCAACAAAATCGGAATCTACGCCGACAGCCCGAATGACAGCCCCAAACTAGTGCGCCGCTTTCCGCTCATGTCACTCTCGTCCGTAGAGAAATCGCAGATGGCTCTCGCACCGAATGGCAAAACGCTCGTTCTTCTAGCCGACCGGCCGGTGCGGCTACGGCAAGAGGGGGCCGACTACGAGAGGGAAGAGCCTGTCGCTGAACTGTACGACGCCATCACGGGGCGTCGCCTTAGAGTTTTAGGGCCTCCTGCCGATCCGCAAAGGGCGTTTTCTCCGAACGGTGCTACCCTCGCCACTTGGAGTTTCGATACTGGAGATGGAGAGGATCGGCTGACGTTCTGGAACGTGCAAACGGGCCAACGTCAGCGCGTCTCTGAGCAACATGGAACAGATCTGATATGCGCTGCCTTCTCCCCAGACGGTAGGATCCTAGCGACTGGCAACCCGAATGGTTATGTCAGCCTTTGGCACGTCCCGCAGTGGTAGCGCCAGGCTAGGATAAACGGCAGAAGGGCGGTCCGGCAACTGCCGGGCCGCCTTTCTTGATGGCTCCCGGTTGACCTACCGCCAGGTCGTCGCGCCCGCGCCCTGGGCGCTTGCGGGCAGATCGGGGGCACCGACGATGGTCTCGACGCCTAAGAAAGCGTCTAGCTCCTCGTTGGTGTGCCGGTGCGCCCATTGGGCAAACCGCTCCTTGTCTTGGCGCGTCTCCTGGAAGCGCTGGATGACGTTGCCCAAGGCGTACTTGATCTTCTCGGCGGGCACCTTACGGTGGATGGCGCGGGTGAAGCTGGGATGCATCCCCAGGTCGCCGCCCAGGTGAATGTCGTAGGCTTCCACCTGCGAACCGTCGTCCAGGCGGGCGAGGCAGCCTTGTAAGCCGATATCGCCGATGTGGTGCTGGGCACACGAGTTGGGGCAGCCGTTCATGTTGATCTTCAGGCCGCGCTCATACGGGTTGGGCGTGACGGTCTCTAAGTAACCGACCACTTCCTTGATCTTCAGCTTAGTCTCGGTGAGCGCCAGGTTGCAGAACTCGATGCCGGTGCAGGCAATCGCGCCGCGCCGGATGCTGGGAACGTCCCACTCGAAGCCCGCTGCTGCCAGGTCGGCCTTGGCCCCGTCCAGATCTTCGGTCGCGATGTACGGGATGAGCATATTCTGGATGTTCGTCAGCCGAATCTCACCCCGGCCATACTTGTCAGCGACGTCGGCGGCGCGGTGTACCTGTTCGTCGGTCAGGCGGCCCGAGAGGATGCATAGGCCGATCCAGTTCAGGCCGGGCTGGCTCTGGGGGTTGACGCCGAGATGGTCCCGGAAGGTGTCGTCGGAGAACTCAAAGCCGGGCGCGGCTGGGTCGGGAGACCAGTCCAGCTTTTTGCGGACCTCGGCGGTGAACTTCTCCGGCCCCCACTCGGCCATCAGATACTTCAACCGGGCGCGGGTCCGCTTCAGCCGGAGCTGGTCGGCGTCCCGGTAGCACTCAGTAATGGCCCGCTGGACGTCCACAATCTTGACAATCTGATCGGCAGGCACGAAGATGTCGAGCTGCTGGCCGAAAAACGGCTGGAGCGACAGGCCACCGCCCACCAGGAAGTGGAAGCCCGCTACGCCGTCGGAGGGGCGCCGGTAGGCGACCAGGGCGGCATCGTTGATCTGCGGCAGGGTGCTCTGGACGGGGGAGCCTTCCACGGCGATCTTGTACTTGCGCGGTAAGTCGCCAAAGTCTTTGTTCAGGTGGAAGAACCTTTGCAGGGCGTCCACGACCGGGCGCGGGTCCGCGATCTCCTGCGGGTCGAAGCCAGCGGCGGGGGACGACGTCAGGTTGCGCGTGATATCGCCGCATGCGCCGGCCGTGGTCAGGCCGACGGCGTCCAGGCGGGCGAAAATGTCCGGCATCTGGTCAATGGTCAGCCAGTGGAGCTGGATGGTCTGCCGGGTCGTGATGTCGCAGATGCCCCGTGCGTAGTCGCGGGTCAGGTCTGCGATGGCCCGGAACTGAAGCGTTGTCAGCCGCCCACCAGGCACCTTAATCCGTATCATGAAATGCCCTTCATTGGGCCGCTGCTGGTAAACGCCATACCACTTGAAGCGCATGAAGTCGCCTGGCTCTATGGTCTCGAACCCAGTTTCAGCGTATCGGTAGATGTCGGCTAGGACGTCCAGTCCCGCCTTCTCCTTCTTCAGCCGCTCTTCTTTAGTCTGCTTGCCTTCAACATTCTTGATTTCGGTCTGTTTGACGTCGCTCATCGTGTCCTGCTGCTTCCTAATATTTCCCAGTAAACTTGTTGCCAATGGCCTATTATACTGCCTCGCGCCTATCTCTGTCAACTCGCACAAAAGAATAGGAGTGGCGTTTAGGGCTTCTACGGAACCGGGTAACGTCTAGCACTGCACTCTGCTGAACTCCATTCTTAGCATGGAAGGAGGCGTGCTGGGGTCGTCGTTGACTGAACTGCAAGACCAACTCGAGATCGTTGCTCATCCCCAGCGGGGCGCGTGAGCGGGTTCTGGCGGTCGCGGCTCGCGCAGGCTTCTCCCTAGCGGACCTCGGTGACATTGAGATTGCGGTGGGCGAGGCCGTCACCAACGCTATACTTTACGGCTCCCCGACCGCCGACAGCGGTGTCACCATCTTAATTGGTCTGACGGGCCACGTGTTCCACGTTGAGGTACGCGTCGACGAAGATACAGATGCTCTCGGTGGGCGCGGCCTCCGTCTGATGTGGGCGCTCATGGACGAAGTTGAGTTGCATTACGGTGGGCAGGGAATGGTCGCCCAGTTCACGAAAAACCTTCCGCGCCGACCCCACTGGCCTGGTTCCCCTTGACAGATGCGCGGTCTTCCGATACAATACCCACGAGCCGTGGCTCGTATTATGCAAGAACAACTCCCCACGCCCCTAAAGCTGTCCGACTTCGATTACCTCCTGCCGCTCGAGCGCATCGCCCAGACGCCTCTGGCCGAGCGTGATACCTCGCGCCTTCTGGTCCTGAACCGGGCGTCGCAGTCCGTCGCGCACCGCCGGTTCTTCGACCTGCCTGAGTACCTGCGTGAAGGTGATATCCTAGTCTTGAACGACACCCGCGTCACAGCCCAGCGCCTGTTTGGGGCCAGGCCGGGACATCCCGAAGAGCGCGTGGAGGCCTTCCTGACGCACCGGGTCATGGACGGACTTTGGCAGGCCCTCGTGCGGCCCGGCCGGAAGCTGCTTCCGGGTGTCATGGTAGAGTTCGGCGATGGCTTGTCTGCCGAAGTGCTGGAAAAGACGGACGACCGGGGAGGACGTTTGCTCCGCTTCGATACCGCAGACGGGGCATCCGTGGAAGACGCCCTGGCTGCCCAGTCCCTGGCCCCTCTGCCGCCTTACATCGGGACGCCGCTGCCGCCCGGCCAGCGTGAGCGGTATCA
The DNA here is from genome assembly GCA_043746125.1 of Armatimonadota bacterium. Lineage (GTDB taxonomy): Bacteria > Armatimonadota > Armatimonadia > Armatimonadales > Capsulimonadaceae > JANXMY01. The sequence continues at coordinate 3,841 of JAYTRQ010000743.1, forward strand.
AACGGTCTACGCCGATCAGGGTGGGTCCGCCGCCGCGCCTACGGCCGGGCTGCACTTCACGCACGCTCTTCTGGCCGGGATCGAGATGCTAGGCGTCCAGATCGTGCGCGTCACCCTGCACGTCGGGCTGGGCACGTTCCGGCCCATCGAGAGCGAGGACGTCACTGCCCACGTGATGCACGCCGAACGGGTGAGCGTGAGTGCTGAGGCGGCAGAGGCCGTTAACTCCGCGAAGGGCCGGGTTATCGCGGTCGGAACGACGTCCGCGCGGACGCTGGAGAGCGCGGCTGTCGGCCACCGCCGCATCCAGCCGATGGACGGCGAAACGTCGCTGTACGTGACGCCGGGCTATCGGTTCCAAATCGTGGACGCCCTGGTCACCAACTTCCACATGCCGCGCAGCACGCTGCTGCTGCTAGTCAGCGCCCTGGCGGGGACTGAACAGATTCGCCGTGCCTACCAAGAGGCCCTGGATGGTGGGTACCGGTTCCTGTCCTTCGGCGACGCCATGCTTATTCTTTGATTGGGGGGTCTTTGTCGTTGCTGAATAGTCAGGACTGGAACAAATACGTCACGATGCTGGAGAGGGCCGTCCCCAAGTGCCCCGCCGCGACTAGCCCGGAGCGGATCGAGGGCGTTCAAGCGGAAGTCCCCCTACGGCGGGGGCGCCGGCCGCGTAAAGAGGAGTCGCGGGAGGACCTGTTGCGCCGCCTGGTGGACCCGACGCTGACGCTGGAGGAAACGGCGCGTATCCTGGAGGTCTGCCCGACGACTGTGCGCCGCTACACCAATCGGGGCATCCTTTCCCACGAGCGCTCTGCTGGGAACCAGCGCCGCTTTAAGCTCTCGTCCGTGCTGGAGTTCCACGAGGCCCAGGGGCGCGGCCGAGACGACACCGTTCCCGAGGAGTAAGAACACGATATGCGCGTCGGAATCTTTTCTGAAAGCTATCCCCCGCTCATCAACGGCGTCAGTACGTCCGTCCAGACCCTCATCGCGCAGCTGGAGCGGGCAGGTCATACTGTGTATGTCTTCACGTCCCGCTATCCGCGCTACGAGGACGAGCGGGGGGGCGTGTTCCGCTTCCCGTCATTCCCTTCCATGGTAGATCGGGATTACGTTCTCCCCATTCCGTTCTCGCCCCGTATCCAGGGCGCGATCCCCGGCCTCAAGCTGGACGTCATCCACTCCCAGTCGCCTTTCTTCCTGGGCGTACTCGCCCGGCGCGTCGCCCATAGCCTGGAAATCCCCCACGTCTCGACCAACCACACCCTCTACACCGAGTATGCTCACTACCTGCCCCTGCCCACGGTGGGCGTGACGCGCTGGCTGCTGGTGCGCTGGATGCGCCGGTTTTACGACTCCTGTGACCGTGTGCTGGCCCCCTCCGAACTGACTCGGCGGGTGCTGACGCAGACCTACAGCGTCCGCGCCCCCGTCACGGTCGTGCCGACCGGCATCCCCGCCCCGCCTTACGTGCTGGCCCGGCCCGCCGACGTCAAGCGAGAACTGGGCCTGCCGCCGGACGCGCGCATTCTGCTCTTTGTAGGGCGCTTGGCTCCGGAAAAGAACCTCGACGTGCTGCTGCGGGCCTTCGCGCAGATCTGCGAGCGGACCGTGGACACGTACCTGATTCTGGCGGGCAGCGGCAAGAGCCAGAATCTTCTCGAAGGGCGGGCCCGGACGCTGGGCATACACCGCCGGATGCGCTTCACGGGGTTTCTGAGCCGGACCAAACTCGACCCTCTGTACCAGGCGTCCGACGTCTTCCTGTTCCCGTCCAAGACCGAGACGCAGGGCCTGGCGGTCGGGGAAGCGCTGGCGGCGGGGATTCCGTGCGTGGTCGTGGACGCGGGTGGGGCACCCGAATCGGTCCGCGACGGCGTAGACGGCTTTCTCGTGCCGGACGACCCAGCCGCGCTGGCGGCCCGCGCCCTGGAACTGCTGTCCGACCCGGACCTGCACCGGCGCATGGCGAATGAGGCCCGGCGCGGCGCGGCCGGCCGCACCCCCGACAATGTCAGCGGACGGGTCATCGCCGTCTACGAAGAGTTGATCGCCCGGCGGCGGGAGATGAGGGCAGGGGAGGGGAGTGGGGAATCTTCGCACTCGGGCGGGCAGACAGGGTCGCGGGAATGATGCATAGCCAGCGAGTGAACTGAGAGAGCGGGCTACTTGTGCGCTTTGGGCTTACTTCCTAGAGGCGTTGCTCCCAACTCCTGCCATCTGACGAGGCGTTTCCCCTCGGCCAGCCTCTTCTTCTGGGCCAGGAACTCTTGCGCGAAGTCATCCACTTCTCGTTCATTCAGATGGTACCCGAAGACGTTCTTCATCCCACTGAAATCGTCAACCGAAAGCCAGCGGCCAACGTCCGCCCGGATTGGCGTGTCAGTCGGCAGGTGTTCGTAAAAGCAGACAATCGCGGCAGTCGCGAGGTCGGCGTTCCGCGCCCCAGTTAAGCACCAACTGCCGTATCCGTAGATGGCCGCGATTAGGTCGTCATCCACGGGTTCTCGCCCGTAGGCGCGGTTCATCTCGTCCCGTAACTCAATCCACACGCCGTAGGGATTGTCCGCCGCTGCGATCTCTTTCTGCAAGGAAGGAAGCCGCTCAATCGCTGTCCTCCGCCACAGGCTCATAGATTTGCACCTTCTATCGGGGCGTATGCTCTTCGGGGAACTGCTGCATTGCCAGGGCGAGGTCGGATCCGATGGCCTTCCAGTCCGCACGCAAGGCATGTAGATCGGCAGCATCACCGCTTTGAGAAAAGTTATACTCCGTGAGAGTATCGCCAATGTCAATGGCGTGAGCGACACCTTCCCAGAATGAGGGGACGGCATACAGTAGCCCGAATTCTTCGTTCATGTTCGCACTCTCCCCGAAACGCAACCAGTCTTGTTGGGGATTACAGCACAATGCAGTCCCCATTACGGAGGTCAGCGGCGACGCCTCAAATAAGATGCCGGTATCCGCATTTCCTCACGGTACTTCACCACCGTCCGGCGGGCGACGGAGAGGCCGCGTGAGGTGAGGACGTCCACGATGGCCTGGTCGCTCAGGGGGGCATCCGCCGTCTCCTCGGAGACCAGGGCGGCGATGGTGCCTTTGATGGTGACGGCATTCTCGAAAAAGACGTCGAAGGGCAGAACGTCGCCGGAGGGGATCTGCACATATTTGTGCAGCAGGGCGCGGCTCACCGTGGACTCGTGCATCCCCACCCGCTTCGCCAGGTGCGTCCGGGTGAGGGGGCGCAGGAACGAGCGCTGCCCGGTCTCCAGGAAGCCCTGCTGGCACTCGATCAGGACCTGCGTGATCCTCTGGATCGTCCGCCGCCGCTGCTGCAAGTTCTTCAGGAACATGGTCGCCCGGTCTACGTAGGCGACGACGTGTTTCTGGTGATCCTCGGACAGCCGCGCCCCGCCGACGTCGCAGGCGGGGCCGCCGCCGGATCGGCTCGCCCGGATGGAGTCGTAGAGGCTTCGGTAGTAGGGGTTGACCTGGAGGCTCGTGTTGTCGAAGCCCAGCACTTCGACGGTAAACCCCATCCCGCTGCGCTTGATGAGGACGTCGGGCCGGATCGCCTTGCTCTGGCCGCCGCCCCGGTTGTCCCAGGGCATTCGGAAGCCGGCCGCCGGGTTGGGGTTGAGCCGGTTCTGAACAAAGGCCAGGGCCGCCTCGATGCGGCGGATCGAGACGTTCAGTTTACGGGCGAGGGCGGCGTGGCGGTGCTGAAGGAATAGCTCCCAGTGATCGGCGATCAGGGCCTCGGCGACCGGGTCAAAGATATGATCGTCGCCTTCCTCGCGCAGAAGGTGGATCTGGATCAGAAGGCACTCGCGCAGGCTGCGTGCCCCCACGCCGGGTGGATCACAGGCCTGGAGTCGCTCGATGCCCTGGGTGAGCAGGCTGCATGGGACGCGCAGAACGCCGCAGGCCTCGTCCACGTCCACACGCAGGAACCCGCGCTCGTCCAGGCTGTCCACTAGGTACTCCGCGATCAGAGTTTCCTGGGGAGAATGCGAGATTGCCCGCAGGTGCAGGAGGAGCTGGTCGGCAAGCGAGGTCTGGGTACGGGCCAGCAGCAGGGGGTCGTAGTCCCCCTCCGGGCCGGACCCGTCCTCGCCGATGGGCTGCCCGAACTCGCTCTCCGCCTGTGCCCCAGCGCGCTCATCCTCGGCCGTCTCTTCGCCCCGCGCGGCCAGGACCGCCAAGCCCTCGGCGAGGGAGGGGCCTTGGTCGGTGTCGTCGGAGCCGGACGAGGCGAGCGGGTGGGAGGCGTGACTGAAGGGGCAGTAGGCGCAAGAGCCGATCTGGCTGCCGGGGCACAGGCGGCAGCCGTCGCTGCGCTCTACGCCGTCTTCGGGGCCGTCCAGGGCGGGGTTCTCCTGCTGCTCCTGCTCGATCACCTGATACAACTCAGTCGTGGAACATTGCAGCAGAGTGTTCGCCTGGATCAGATGAGGGGCGAGCTTCTGCACCTGGGTCTGGCGCTGGATTGTCTCCTGATTTAACTGCACGATCCGGGTTGCCTCTCGCGGCGGTTCAAAGGCCGCTCTTCTGCCCGCAATTATCGGCAGAACGGAAAGATTGGCGTAGGGGTGGAGTGTACGCCACTGACTTTATGCCCGAAACCCTGCGTACGGTGCGTGACAAAGGACACAGCCGGACTCTTCCCGGCTTCGCACTACAACTTCGTCTTAAAATACGCGATCGTGCTTCGCAGGCCCTCTTGCAGCGGCACGCGCGGCTCCCAGCCTAACAGCGTCCGGGCCTTGGTGATGTCCGGGCGGCGCTGCTTGGGGTCGTCGGCCGTCGGCAGCGGGACGTATGTGATGGGACTGTCGCTGCCCGTGGCCTTCAGGATCTCCTCGGCGAACTGGAGCATGGTCCGCTCGATCGGGTTGCCGACGTTGATCGGGCCGGACTGATCCGACATGGACAGCTTGAAGATGCCGTCAATCAGGTCCGAGACGTAGCAGAATGAGCGCGTCTGCGTGCCGTCTCCGAAGATCGTCAGCGGCTCACCGCGCAGGGCCTG
>JAYTRQ010000744.1:0-2842 GCA_043746125.1 Armatimonadota bacterium
CCCCCAGTGGGAGCGCATCCGTTCCCGGCACGCTGGACAAGACCACTAGTGCCGTCTTCACGACCAGCAGCATCCCAGGCGGCCTGCGGATCACCGCCACGGGACCCGGTGCCGCCGCTTCCGATGCTCCAGCGGTGACCGCCACGGGACACGACGGCTACAACTCCGAGGCCGTCCTCAGCGACAACTCTATGAGCGGGCCGACGCTGACGTTCTACAACAACGGGGGTGGGCAGACAGCGGGGGCCTCGATGGATCCGTCCTCCGGCCCGTCCTCGGCCGGCAGCCAGAGCGCCGGCCTCACGACCACGGGCGACAGCAGCCATGACCAGGGTAGGGGCAGCACCGCCTTTGGCGGCCGGGTTGCCCCCACCGTGCCTGAATCGCCCGGCGCGGTGAGCCTGGGCTTGGGCCTGCTGGGCGTCTCGCTTCTGGCCCTCAAGTCTCGCAAGCGGAAGCCGACGGCGGACGCCTGACCGCGCCCCGGAGTCCCCCGCCCCAATTCTGGCTCCCCCTCGGGTCCTGTGGGCCCAGGATTGGGGCGGAGGGACTCCCTCAGAACAACGCCGTCGGATGGCGCGTCACCGTCGCCCAGGCCTGCCAGGCGAAGACCGCACCCCAGAACAGCGTCACGTACGGCGGCTTGGCCCAGCAATGCCATTCGCGCACGCCCTTGAGCCAGGCCAGGACGTAGAACAGCGTCGCCAGGCCCGACAGGATGAGCAGGGCGTGGCGCTGGAAGAGCAGCACCAGGAAAGCGGCCTTGCAGAAGGTGAAGGCCCAGCCCTCGTAGCGCCGCCCTCGTTGTTCGCGGTCGTAATGGCTCATGGAGATCCTCTCGCTGTCCCGTTCGGATCCTATCCCTGTCGGATCCTATCCCTGTCGGATCCTATCCCTGTCGGATCCTATCCCTGCCCCGTTCACATTCGTTCCGGGTCTGTCCCTTCCCTCGGAGGGAAGGGCTTCGGATGAGGAGAGAAGGGCTTCGGAAACCAATCGGAAGCGGCAGCGTCTGGGTAAGCCGCCCCGGCCTTCCGACGAGCCGTCCCGGCCTTCCGACAAGCCGCCTTGGCCTCCGCCACCCCTCCTCTCCAAAGCCCTTCCCTCCGAGGGAAGGGACAGACCCGGAACGCATGTGAACGGGGCAGGGATAGGATCCGAACGGGATAGGATCCGACCGCCAGAGCACCCTACCCCGCCATCCGCAACGGCACCACCATCTCCCGGCTCTTGCGGCCCCGGCGGAACACGTTGTACTCGCAGAACGAGACCGCTCGGCCCTCATCGTCTAAAATCATCGTGCAGCACTGCTCCACCCGCTTGGCGTCGTACGTGTGCGCGTCCATGAACGGCTTCACCACGACCCGGAACACGCGCCGGCCCAGGGCCTCCGGGTCCCGCATCAGGGGCACGATCTCGCGCAAGCCCCCCCGCGCGAACAGCACGGCAAGGTCCCGGAGTGTCTGCCCGGCCCGGAAATGGGCAACGTCCGACCAGACCCGGCGAGCCGCCCCGCCGACCAGACCGGCGAACGAGATGCGGTCTGTGAACAGGTCCAGGTAGCGCGACACATCCAGGTGCCGGGGCAGGGGCGTGATGGTCGTTCGTGTGGCGTCTAAAAAGCCGTATGTCAGGGCGCAGCAGTCCGGGTGGGAGCAGGGCAGGCCGACGAAGTCCGAGCGCACCAGTGCCCCGTCCGTCTGCCGCTCCAGCTCGTACAGCACGTCCGTCAGGGTCAGTCGCTGCGCCCCGGCGTAGACGTGCTCGTAGCGGCCCGTGTCCATGACCGGCTGGAACGTCAGCCCGTTGACGTTCTCGAACGAGAGACCGAACCGGTACAGGTCCCCGATCTCGTCGTCGTTGACCCCGCGCTCCAAGGTCGGCACGAGCGTGACGAACAGGCCCGCGTCCCGTGCCTTTTCTAAGGCCAGGGTCTTCTCCACCCGCAGGTCGCGCCCGTAAAGCCGTTCGTGGACGTCGCCCCGGAAGCTGGAAAATGACAGGTACAGCTCCACGCGGTCTTTGCGGGCGGCCAGCATCTGCACCAACTCGTCACTCTGGGCGATCCGCAGGCCGTTGGTGTTAATCAAAACGCGCCCGATGGGGTACGACAGCGCCAGGTCTACGATCTCCTCTAAGCCGGCGTGGATGGTCGGCTCGCCGCCCGACAGCATCAGGAGGTCCAGGGCCGTCTGCGTCCGAAAGAACGTGTCCAGCCGCCGCCGGGCCTCGGCGACGGGCATGAAGTCATGGCCGTGCGCGTCGGCGTAGCAGGTCGGGCAGCGCAGGTTACAGGCCTGGGTGATCTCCAAAAGCAGCACGCAGACGGGCGGCCCCGTCGGCTTGCCGTCCGGCCCGCAGGTCTCGCCCGGCCCGCAGCAGCAGTTGGCACCGGTGCGGTCGGGGACGTACTGCCGCAGCCGCAGGTACTCGGCGCTGTCGGAGGCGAGCAAGGCCTGGGCCTGTCCATGCTTGGGGCACGTCTGCCGTATCCAGACGCGCCCGCCGTCTTCCAACAGCGTCGCGGGGACGTCCCGCAAACACTGGGGGCAGAGGCCGCGCGTTTCTTCGGTCCACGAGAGTGTTTCGGCGGCCTTTATTTCGGTGGTCATAGGTGCTTTCTTAACTGGCGTTCCACAAGCCTTGGTGCGAGGGGATAAATCCCTCTCGCTGAATGGGCGTCCTTCGGACGGGCCTCAACTGTCATGGTGTCGCTGCCAATCGTGACACACCTGCCGGCCCGGAGGGCCACCATTCAGCGAGAGGGATTTATCCCCTCAAGGCCTATTCCTCGCACCCGCTCCCACACTCCTCAGACCCGGCACATGGCTAGTGCCCCCAG
>JAYTRQ010000745.1:0-2841 GCA_043746125.1 Armatimonadota bacterium
AACAGCAGCATGGACGGCTACGCCGTCCGGGCCGCCGACGTCCAAAGCGTGCCGATGACCCTGCCGGTCAGGGGTGAAGTGCCCGCCGGGGCGTTGTCCGTCCCCAGACTTGCGCCGCAAACGGCCCTGCGGATTATGACCGGGGCGCCCATGCCCGAAGGCGCGGACGCCGTCGTGCCGGTCGAGGAGACCCAGCTGGACGGCGACACAGTCACCTTCCGCGCACTGGCCGCTGTCGGCCAGTGCGTCCGCCCGGCCGGCGAAGACGTGACGGCGGGGAGCGTTGTGCTGACGATCGGCAGTCTCATCCGGCCCGCCGAGATCGGCCTGTGCGCCGCCCTCGGAATGGCCTCCGTGCGGGCCTATCCGCGCCCGCGCGTCGCCATTGTCAGCACCGGGGACGAGCTGGTCGAGCCGGGACAACCCCTTCAGGCCGGCCAGATCTACAACTCCAACGCCTACTCGCTCGCCGCGCAGGTGGCCGAAGCGGGCGGCGTCGTGACCCACCGCGTCATAGCACGAGACACCCCCGAGTCACTGCGCGAGGCCTTTGATGCCTGCGCCGGGGTGGACGTGCTGCTGACTAGTGGCGGTGTCTCTGTGGGCGACTACGACTACGTCAAGTCCGTCTTCGCCGAGCGCGGGACGGTGGACTTCTGGCGCGTCGCCATCCGGCCTGGCAAGCCACTGGCCTTCGGGCGCTGGGGCGACACAGTCTTCTTCGGTCTGCCCGGCAACCCAGTCTCGTCCCAGGTCACGTTTGAGCTGTTCGCCCGCCCCGCCCTGCGCCGGATGCTGAGCCGGAGCGATCTCAATAGACAGACCGTTCAGGCGCGGCTGACCGAAGACGCCTCACACAATCCCGGCCGTCAGAGTTATTTAAGAGCCGTGGCGTCCCAAGAAGAAGGCGGCTGCGTTGTCCGCCTGGTCCCATTGCAGGGGTCTGGGATGCTCCGCTCCATGACAATGGCGAACGCCCTGCTCGTCCTGCCCGCCGAGACTCCCACACTAAACGCTGGGCAGACCGTGACCGTGCTTTTGCTGGACTGAATACCGTCTGTGGAAAATGCGCCCGGCCGCCATAATAACGCTATGTCATCCGTGACGGCGGTAGAAATGGGGGAGACCAGGCTGGCCCACGCGACCGATCCAAGGCTGCAAGCCTGCGGGATGGGGTCCTGCGTCGGCCTGTGTCTCTACGACGCCGCCGCCCGGATCGCCGTCCTAGTCCACGTCGTCCTACCGCAGCTCCCACCTCCTTCGCCCCTGGCCGCCCGCCGCCTGAACCACCCCGCCGGAAAGTGCGCCGATACGGCCATTCCTTTCGCGCTCGGCGAGATCGTCCGGGCCGGCGGCAGCCTGGGCCACGTACAGGCAGCCCTCGTCGGCGGGGCGCAGATCTTCACGGGCGCCGGGGGCGATGCGGCCCCATCGCGCCTGGAAATCGGGACGCGCAACGTTCTGGCCGTCAAGGAAGAACTCGCCCGACAGGGCATCCCCATCGAAGCTGAAGACACAGGGGGCCGCTTTGGGCGGACGGCGACACTGGACCCAGCGACCGGGGACGTGTTCGTCCGCCCGGTCGGCCTGGGTGAGCGCCGGCTGATCTGCCTGGGTCGCCGGAGCGTGCCGGCCAGTCCGGCCAGCCCGGCGAAGGAAGGGGAATACGCCTGTGGAGTCTGATCCCCGCCTGGAAGCGCTGCTGCGCCAGGTACACGACCTGCCCGCTCTGCCCTCAGCCGTGCTGCGCGTCATGCAGCTCACGGACGATCCAAAAGCCAGTGCCACCGACGTCGCTCGCGCCCTTGCCTCGGATCAGGCCCTGGCAACGCGCGTTCTGAAGCTGGCGAACTCGGCCTACTATGGCGCGAGCCGCCGCATCGCCACCATCTCTGAGGCGGTCGTCATTCTGGGGATGCGGACCACACGCAATCTGACGATGGCGACGAGCTGTCAGGACCTTTTGGAAGCGGAAGTTCCCGGCTACGCGCTGGACCGGGGCGCCCTCTGGCGCCATTCGCTGGCCTGCGGAGCTGCGGCACAGTCGCTCGCCAAGCGTGCCCGCTACCGGGGACTGGAAGAGGCCTTCGTCGCGGGCCTGCTGCACGACGTCGGCAAAGTCGTCCTGAACATATACCTCAAAGACAAGTTCTCGCTCGTCCTGCGCCGGGCGTGGGGCGGTGGCATTGCCTACGATGAGGCGGAGCGGGAGATACTGGGCTTCAGCCACGCCGAGGCTGGTGCCCGCCTACTGGAACGATGGAACCTGCCAGACGCCCTCGTCGGCGCGGTCCGCTACCATCACACGCCTCTGACCTCCGAGTCGCCTTCGCCCCTGCCCGGCCTGGTCCACGTCGCCGACGCCATCTGCTTGACCCTCGGGATCGGCCTGGGCATAGACGGCCTGGCCTCGCACCTGGACCCGGACGTCTTGACCAGCCTCCACCTGACGGAACAAGATTTTGAGCAGGTGACGAGCGAGACGTGCGACACGCTCTCCGAAGCCGGCTCCACTTTCTAGAGCGCCCAAAAATATATTTTCGGGCACGTCGAAAAAGCGTAATGACCGGGTATACTGCAAGCGAAACCGGGAACCCCCCGGCAACCTTCTTGTCTCGCATCTGCTTGATGCCTCTCTTTGCGATTTCCTCGGCTCCTCCGGCTCACTTCCGTAGTATCCTCGATTTCCCCAGTCACGGCCTCACCCTTGCGGAAGGAAGCGCATCTGAAAGGAGCCATATCCCATGGCAACCAAACTCTACGTCGGCAATCTGAGCTATCAGACCACCGACCAGCAGCTCAACGAGCTGTTCGCCGAAGCCGGCAACGTCACCAGCGCCC
>JAYTRQ010000746.1:0-2840 GCA_043746125.1 Armatimonadota bacterium
GCCGCCACGTCGGCCAGCCGCTCCAGACTGACGTCCGGTGGTAGGGCCAGCCGGCCGCAGACATCCCGCAGGAACTGTCGGTACAGCGTCTCTAAGGCCGTACCCGAAGCTTCCGCACGTCGGTACAAACTCGCAAGCGAAGAGACGTATTCGGCGGATGTCCTAGCCTGGGTCCGCACGAGCGGAACGGGCGGCCCGAAGCGCACGGCCAGAAGCACGGCGAGGGCGGTCAGAGCAAGGCAGATCTGGATGAAGGCAAGCTGCAACGGCCGGCCCAGGGTATCCCAGATCGAGCCGGTGTCGCCCAGCGCGGCGTCTCCGTGATGGTATTCGTCAAACAGCACGCGCCCACCGGGGGCAGCGTGATGGGTCAGCAGGTTCGCCAGAAACACGGCGTTCTCGGACTTTGGCAGTGTGCCATTCGAGAAAAGGCTGCCGTCCGCGACGACGATTAGTCGGCCTTTGCCCACGGGGATGGTCAGAGCCAGCGGCCCGGCGACGTCGCCGAACAGCGCAAGGCCGTTCGCCGACACGCGCTTAATGCGGGCATCCGACTCGCTGCGGAGGCTCAAGATGCCCCGTGTGTCCCGAACGGGCTGGAGCGGGGCGAACTCGCGGCGTCCGGTCGCCGGGGAAGCCGACTCGACGATCAGATCCAGCACGTCCCCAAACGTTTCCTCGTCATCATCCAACGGCTTCGACCCCGTGTGGCCGCTGGGCAGGCGGGACGTCAGGAGTATGGCCGTATGCCCTGGTCCGGCGGCCAGCCACTTCCGGAGAGCGATCGCATCCCGCGCGGTCAGCAGAGTGCTGTCCGGGCCAGCCTTCTTGCTGCCGGTCAGAGTCGTCAGCGGCTCCCAGACCTGTGGGTCCACGGCCAAAAGCAGATCGGAAGAGTTTTGGTCCAGTTTGTCCCAGCCCTGCCGCAGGGGGATCGCCCGGTAGCCGAGTTTGCCCACCCACTTGTAGGCACCTAGGCTGCCGGAGGCGCGGTCGTTCGTGATGGCGGGATCGGACGACGACTCGGCGCTGACGGTCCGGCCCTTCGCCGGGCCATGCCCGCCCAAAATCAGCCCACCGGCCACAAACGCAAGCAGGAGCAGGATGACGGAAACTAGGTCACGGCTTCCGCGCATCAGGCCGCCGCCCCCGACGGTTGCGTCTGGGCGGCCTGTGGAGCCACCAGCAGGGCCTGATACTGGGAGAGCGCCAGCGCGTAGTGGGCAGCCTCTGCCCGGCCGAAGCCGTACCAGATGCTGTCAAACTCACGAGTCAGCGGCGTCATCGCCGAGTAGACGTCCGGCCTCCCGGCCGCCCTCAATGCCCGCAGGTACTCCCAGTTGGTCTTGGAGCGGTCAAAGCGAACTACGCCCCCCGTGTCCAGGGCGACTAGGGCAGCCAAGTAGACCAGACGGAAGGCCCGCCGGTAGTCCCCGACCTTTGCCTGCTGATCGGCCAGGGCGAGTAGGCTCTCATTGTCCCGCGCCTCCATCAGTACGGCCTCCTCCTCGTCCAGCACGAGCGGCTTGGCCCGCACACCCCGCCGCCCTATAGACTGTACAAGGACGGCGACCAGAACGGCGAATGCACCTACGCCTATCGCAATGAAGATGCCCAGAATGACTTGCGGGTTCACGTTCGGCCCGTTCACGGGGGCTGAGTTGGTGGAGGGATGCTGAAACCGGGCCAGGAAACGGTCCAGCCAGGACGCAAACCTCTCCGCTACGGTGGGCGGCGGCAGTGGGTCGGACGCGAACTCTGCTCCTTGAAGCACGGTCCGCGCCGAACGCTCGACCTGTGCCGGGTCAGAAGCCAGGTCAGGAGATTTTCGCCCACCCCCTAGTCCTGTTCCCACCTCTGCTTGCAGTGTCGCGATCTGATGGGCTATGGTGTCCAGGGCCGTCGCCCGCCCGTCCGGGTCATGGACGGCTTCGGCGGCTTTGACGGCTGCCACTAACGGCCCGGTGTCAACAGGCTGGGGCGACTGCCCCGGCTCCTCAACACTGTGGATGGGGCCCAGCACCTGCTGGGCGACGAGCGAGGGTGCTTCGCCAGTGGGAACCTCCTGGACGTGGATCGCCTGGGACTGGGAGGCCAGGGCCGCCCGCACCTTCCCCAGAGCCTGATCGTATTGCTGCGGCGTCGCGGCCAGGGCGGGCAGGGCGGCAGTCATCAGAAGAGCCGGCACAAGCCAGGAGGCTTTCATCGGCGCGGCCCTCCATACCCCGGTGGGGGCGGACCGGCGTAGCCGGGCGGCGGGATGGGGGGACGAGCGCCGGGCCGCATAACGCCGTAGGCTGCGACGGGCGGTAGGTGCGGCCCGAGCGCGGCTAAGGCCGGGTAGCCTAAGTCCTGCGCCAGCATTTCCACGTCGAAGCCCTCTTTCCGAATCCTCAAGTCGTAATAAAGCACGGTCATCACGCAAACAAGAAAGGGGGTCAGGAACAGGTGCGTCAGGCCCCGGCTGAGGAGTGAGATGACCTCCTGTTCAGCGCTCCCGCCCGCGCCCGGTACTCCCCCCCCGTAGAGGGTGTCCGCGCCCGGCGTCAGGTTCAGAACGCTCCCAAAGACGTAGGCCAGCGGCATCCACAGGCCGAGGCTGAGGACCCAGGAGATCAGGCCGAGCACGAGCAGGCAGCTAAAGACCCGCCCGCCGTATCCCCCCGCCAGCGCCCCGGAGCGCTTCATGGCCTTGCCCGGCCCCAGCCCCTCGATCAAGGCCGCCGGGAGCGTGAAAAACAGCTGGCAGGCCGCCAGGAGCCAGGCGACTCCACAGCCCAGGAGGCTGAGATCGAGTGTCAGGCCGACCAGCACAACGGTCGCGATCAGTGACGGCAGCC
>JAYTRQ010000747.1:0-8869 GCA_043746125.1 Armatimonadota bacterium
AGCCGGGCAAAACTGGCAGCGGCCCAAGCGAAGCGGGCGGGGCGACGACGCCAGACGGCCCATCCGGCAGGCGCGTCGCGCCGTGGATGGGCGGCAGGCAGACACCGGAGAGGAGGGGCGGCGCTTTGGCGGCGTCCAGCGCCTGTGCGAAGGTCGGCCCGGCCGTCTCGGTCTGCCCTGGCTGGGGTGCGAGCGTCTGTGCGCCCACCTGCGCCGGACCGCTCAACGACGTGATCCGTTCCTGTATTTCACTGATACGCGCGGTGATCGCGCCGATGTCGTCCATTGTCTCTAACCCTCCTGCGTCCGCTGTCCGAAGTTAAAGCGCGACGTCGCCAGTTCATCCATCACACCCTGCTCGTGCCGTTGAACGGATAGCCCGTGGGCCTGCTTGTGCCGGTCCCGGACGCTGTCCAGAGCCTGACGGTCGCGGGACGTGCCGACCAGATGGAGCTTCTGGGCCTCGCAAGTCGAGAGCAAGTCACGGACGTAGCCCTCTTGTTCGGCAATGGTCTGCGTGATGACCTGCATATAGTCTTGATAAGTGCACGTCTCGAAGGCGTCGAAGACGCCGGTGCGTCGGCGGCATAGCTCGTCCAGAATGGCCTGCCGCACTTCGCGCATCTCGGTGAGCAGCTTCTCACCGCGCCCCAAAGCCATCTGCGCCTCGGCGAAGGTCTGCTTCGCCAGGGTCTCCCGACGCTCGCGCTGCTCCAATACGGACTGCAAGCGAAATCTAAAGGCTTTCATCGGCAAAAATACTTTCCAATGCCGCCGTCGTGTCTTCTACGGAAGACTGCTCATGGACGCCTTGGCGTAGAAACGCCCGCGCCGGCTCGATCCGCCGCCGCGCCTCGTCAATGCGCGGGTTGCTGCCCTCGGCGTACGCGCCGATGTTGATCAGGTCCTCGGCCTCTTTGAACGTCGCCAGTGTCTCGCGCAGGCGGACGGCTGCCGCCCGATGTTCTCCGCTTGTCACTTGGGACATGACGCGCGAGACGCTGCGGCCCACTTCAATGGCCGGATAATGCCCCCGCGCCGCCAGGTCTCGCGAGAGCCACACATGGCCGTCCAGAATGCCCCGCACCGCGTCCGCAATCGGCTCGTTCTCGTCGTCACCCTCCACCAGCACGGTGTACAGGGCGGTGATCGTGCCCTTGTCGCTCGTCCCCGACCGCTCCAGAATCTTGGGCAGTAAGGCGAACACACTGGGCGGATACCCACGCGTGGCGGGCGGCTCGCCGACCGCCAGGCCAACCTCACGCTGAGCCATCGCCAGGCGCGTCACCGAGTCCATCATCAGCAGAACGTCTTTGCCTTCGTCCCGGAAATACTCGGCGATGGCCGTGGCGACGAGGGGCGCTTTGAGGCGGACGAGTGGCGGCTTGTCCGACGTCGCGATGACCACGACCGAGCGTTTCAGGCCTTCCTCGCCTAAGTCGCTCTCGATAAACTCCCGGACCTCGCGGCCTCGCTCCCCGACCAGGCAGATCACGTTGACGTCCGCGCTGGTGTTCCGGGCGATCATGCCTAAAATCGTGCTTTTGCCCACGCCGGACCCGGCAAAGATGCCCATACGCTGGCCCTTGCCCATCGTCAGAAGTCCGTCAATGGCCCGGATGCCCAGGCTCACCGGCTCCGTGATCCGCCGCCGCGTCAGCGCGTCCGGCGGGGCGGCGTTCAGTGGGTAGGACCGTGCCCCCGGCCCCCGCAGCGGCCCACGCGTGTCGGCGGGCGCCCCCAGTCCGTCCAAGACCCGCCCCAGCAGGAAGTCGCCCACCAGCACCTGCTGCGTATCGCCCGTCGCCACCACTTCGGAGCCGGGCTTGATACCGGCCATCTCGCCCAGCGGCATCATCAGCAGCCGGTTCGCCTTGAAGCCGACGACTTCGGCCTTGACGGTGGGCGCGTTCCGCCCGCCGCTGCGTATCTCGCAGATCTCGCCCACCTGCGCGGCCGGCCCAATGCTTTCGACGACCAGCCCGATCACCTGCGTCACCAGGCCGTTGGCCCGCACCGTGTCCAGGCGGGTGACGAGGGAGCGGTAGCGGGTGAGGTCTATGAGAGGGAGGGCACTTCCTTCACCCATTCTCCACCACCCCCAACGCCCGCGCGACTTCCGCGAGCTGCGTCTCAATCTTGGCATCAATCGTCCCCGCGTTCGTCTCGATCACGCAGCCGCCGTCACCAACTCGCCGGTCATCCACAATTTCCAGATGCCGCAGGCCGTCTACGATTTCCATCAAATCCTGACGCATCTCTTTCACGCGCGGGGCGTCCGAGACCGAAACCCGTACGCGGACGTTGTCCTTATCGCTGATGCGACGGATCGCGTTGGAAAGCACCTGGCGCACGACGTCGAGGTTTTGCGTGATCTCGGCCTTGACCACCTGACGCGCGATGTCCAGGGCCAGCCCGACCATTTCCGTCTCCTGACGCCGCCACAGTTCTTCACGCGCCGCCCCGATCTGGGCCGCCATATCGTCCAATTCGGCCCGCAGTGCCTCCCGGCGCGTGTCCCAGTCCGCCCGCAGTTCCGCCTCCACGACCGCCCGCGCTTTTTGGCCCCCGTCGTGGAACCCTTCCTGCCAGGCGGCTTCGCGCAGGCTCTCGGCCTGGACTTGCGCGTCCTCGATCATCTCGGCCGCCTCCGCCCGCGCTGACGCCAGCAAAGCCTCGGCCTCAAAGCGCGCCACTTCCAGGTCCGCCACGGACTGCAATGGCGTGGCTTCCTCTCCGATTCTCCCAGAATTGGGGGCCGAGGGGAACTCTCTCAGCGGCTCCAGAGTCTCCAGCCAGGGGATCACGGTCATGTTAGGCTATCATTTCCTCGCCGCCGCCGCGTGCGACGATAATCTCGCCGGCTTCTTCCAGCTTACGGATGACGCCCACGATGCGCTGCTGGCTCTCCTCCACCGATTTGAGCCGGACCGGCCCCATGAACTCCATCTCTTCCTTCATCATGGAAGCGGCCCGCTCGGACATGTTCTTGAAGATCCGCGCCTGAGTCCCCTCGCCGACGCCCTTGAGTGCGACGCCCAGCTCTTTGGTGTCCACTTCCTTGAGGACCAACTGAATCGCTCGGTCGTCCAGCATGATGATGTCTTCGAAGACGAACATGTTCTTCTTGACCTCTTCGGCGATTTCGGGGTTGTTTTCCGACAGCGATTCGATGATGGTCTTCTCGGTCGAGCGGTCCACGTAGTTCAGCACTTCGACCAGGGCCTTGACGCCACCCGCCTTGCTGAAGTCGGTGGAGACGACGGACGAGAGCTTCTTCTGAAGCACGTTCTCGACTTCCTTGATGACTTCGGGGGGGGTCTTGTCCAGTGTGGCGATGCGCCGGGCGACTTCAGCCCGGAGGTCCTGGGGCAGTCCCGACAGGATGGCGGCGGACTGGGCGGGGGCGAGATAGGCGAGGATCAGGGCGATGGTCTGGGGGTGTTCGTTCTGGATGAACGTCGTGATCTGGGAGGCATCGGCCCGCTTCAGGAAATCGAACGGCATCACCTGCATGGCCTGCATGACGCGGGCGATGATCAGGCCGGCCTTCTCCTCACCGAACGCGGACAGCAGCATCTCCTGGGCGGCGTCCATACCGCCCTCAGCGATGAAGTCCTGAGCGACACACATCTCGTGGAACTCCTCCACGACGGTTTCGCGGAGCTGCGAGGGGACGCGGCCCATACGGGCGACCTCGACGCTCAAGTTCTCGATTTCGTCCTGGCCCATGTGCTGGAACAGGTGGCTCGCTGTTTCCGGCCCGAGCGCGACCAGGAGGATCGCGGCTTTCTTGCGGTTGGTGAGTGGCAGCGGACGTAAGGCCATGAGTCTGTGTGCTTTCTGAGTCCGACCCCCGGAATTGGGGGTAATCCTAAACGCTCTTGCTGTCTTCCACCATCCAGCCCTTCAGCAGTAGCGCGACGCTCTCTGGGTGGGTGGAAATCATGCTGCGAATGCCTTCCATCTTCAGGTCCTGCTGTTCCTCGATGGACGGAGTATGCTGGTTTCGGCGCGGACGTCTGGACGGGTCAATGTCGGGCATCTCCGACAGAACGTCTTCGACTGTCAGGGGCCGCTCTTCGACCAGTTGTCCCGCCCTCATGCGGTCCGAGCCGAGCCGCTCCGAGCCGCCCGGCCTGCCGAATGCCTCCAAAGCCTCGCGTGACTCGCCGTACCCACCGCCGAACCCGGCTAGCCCCGCCTCGGGGGCGGAGTGCAGCAGGCCGACGTTCGCCCCGCCGCCCGCCAGGGCAAGCTGCGGCTCCAGGCCACGCCGCCCCGTCCGCATCAGCAGCACGAGCAGGACCACGGCGACGATGCACACGGCCAGGGCGCGGGCGACATTGCCCCACATCTGCTGGGACATCAGAGACTGCATCTGGGACGCCTGCGCCTTCGCCGTGCTGGTGTCAAACGTGATCTGCTGGACGGACACATAGCGGGAGGGGTCGGACGCGGTCGCGCCGATGGCCGTGGAGATGATGTCCTTGATCTTGGGCACGCTCTCGGCCGGGACGGTACTGTCTATGAGAGCCGCCACCGACATCTTCTTGACTTCACCCTGCGCCACTTCAGTATGCGTCTTCTTGACGTCCAGTTCGTAGTTCGTGACCGAGTCGGTGTTGGCGTATTTGCCGCCCGCCCCGGACGCACCCCCGGTCGTGTAGGAAGGAACGTTCAGGTTGCTGCCCGCTCCGGCGACGCCACCCACGGGGTCTGCGCCGCCGCCCGAGTAGCTCTCTTCTTTTTCATGAACGCTCACCGGCAGCCCGTTCTTGGAGCCGGGGGCGGGGGTGTGTTCCAGGCTATCCGTGGACGTCTGGTCAAAATTAAGCTCAGCATTGACGGTGACGATGGCCTTGTGCGGCCCTAAAGTCTCATCAAGAAGTCCCTGTACCTTTTTGCGCTCGCCCTCACTGAACTTGGCGTTCTCGTCGCCCGGCTGACCGTCGCCCATGGCGTTGCCTCCCGCGCCGTTATCCTTCCACAGCGGCACGCCGGTCTGGTCGGTCAGGGTGACGTTCTGGGCCGTCAGGCCGCTGACTGCGTGGGCGACCAGGTTGACGATGCCCCTGACCTGGCCGCCACTCAGGCTCTCGCCAGACTTCAGGGTGAGGATGACGCTTGCAGTGGGCTGGGTATCGTTGCCGAAGAGGGAGGCAGAGGAACCGGGGGAGATGGATACGGCGGCGGATTGGACAGGGTCCAGTCGCATCAGCTTACGGGCCAGCTCGCCCTCGTTGGCGGCTAGGATCCGCTGGCGTTCCACCTCAGACGTCGTCCCCATGCCGATCTTATCTAAGCCTTCGATGCCGACGACGTCGCTGTCTTTGGACAGGATGCCCGCCGCCTCGATGTACATGGTTGCGTTGCTCTCGTCCTTGGAGGGGACGCTGACAGTACCGTCCTTGTCGTCGAACTTCATGGCGATAGAGTGTTCGCGCAGCACGTTCTCAATGGCCGAGGCGTCCTTGCCCGTGACTCCGTGGTAGATGGCCTTGTAGTCCGGGGACGAGGCCAGCGAGCCGGCGACGACCAGGCCGACGACCACCATCAGGGACAGCGCCGTCGCCAGCGCCCGCGTCACGGGCGTCGCTGTCTGCCACCAGCCTCGCAGGCCGTCCAGAGCGTTCGAGAAGATTGCCACCGATCACGTTCCCCCACTAAAGCGAGGGCGAACACAAGGTTCGCCCCTACAGGCTGATCCGCATGATTTCCTGGTACGCTTCTACCGCCTTGTTGCGGACCTGGGTGGTCAGTTGCAGGGCGAGCGAGGCCTGCTCAGCGGCAATCATCACGCCATGCACGTCGCTGGTCTGCCCCTTGGCGAACGCCTGCGACATATTCGCTGAGTGGCCTTGCAGCGTGTTGACCTGGCCGAAAGCGTTTTGCAGTGTCTGGGCAAACGAAGGCCCTTCGGCGGGCTTGCTGCCCTCGGAAAAGAGGCTGTTGAGGGCGTTAGAGGCGGGGGAGGAGAGAGAAGTGGCTGGCAGGGAAAATAAGTTCATCGCGTTCTCCTGGTGAAGTTCTGCTCAAAGCTTGACGTGCGGATTGTTCCACAACAGCTTGATGCTTTCACAGGTTTTTTTGCGGGGGTGGGGAAGCGACGCAGGTCAGGAATGAAAAGAAGAAGGGCAGGCACGGTTGGAATGAGGGTGGCTACGGGGGGCCACCCCGACTCGGACCGTCCCTGTTATCAGTATCAATTCTCTGTAGGAGGGGGTGACAATGATAACGCGAGATTGACGCTCAGCTTGCTCCCCCAGAGGAATAGCCGGGCCGGAAGCAACGGTAACGTCGACAGCCGTGTGGTAGGAATAAGAACGTAGGGGAGCGGCTTGCTGCGCCCTTCTCTCCTTCGGCACGCTTCTTATGCAGTCTCTAAACCTACCCCCGGCCGATCTCCATCGCCTTCATCGCCATAGACTTGACGGCCCCGACGGCGGCGACGTTGGCCTCGTAGGCCCGCGTGGCGCTCATCATGTCAACCATCTCCGTCACCGTGTCAATATTGGGCATGCTCACGTACCCCTGCGCGTCGGCATCCGGGTGGCCCGGCTCGTAGGAGCGCTTAAAGGGACGCATGTCGGGCGTGATGCCCGCGACGCGGACGCCGCCTGAGATCGCGTTCATGCCGTCCTCCTCGCCGGACATCCCCGCCAGGGTCTGCGCGAATGACGCGGTGGCTGGGGCGAACGACACCTGCTCCCGCCGGAAGGGGCCACCGCTTGGCGTGCGGGTCGTGTTGGCGTTGGCGAGGTTGTTGGCGACCACATCCATGCGGAGTCTCTCTGCCGTCATCCCCGAGGCGCTGATCGCCAGCGTGTCCATAAAGCCCATTTATTTGCCCCCTGAGATCACAAACTTGAGGTCCGAAAACTGCATGTTCAGAAGCTGCGTCGCCCCCTGGAAGTAGATCTCGGAGGCGGCCAATCGGCTGGTTTCGGCGTCCACGTCCACGTTGTTGCCGTCCAGCCGCATCTGCCCCTGCCGCTGGGTGACGAAGGTGGGGGACTGCCTCCCGTTCGTGTTGTCCATCGTGAGGTGGCGCGGGTCCGGCGTGGCTTCAGCCGCCGTGTCTCCCGCCTCGGACGACTGCAAAAGGGCGGCAAACGTGGCGTCCTGGCGCTTGTAGCCGGGCGTGTTGATGTTGGAAAGGTTGTTGGAGATGGCCTGGACGCGGGCGGACCCCAGGTCCAGCGCCTGCGACAATGTCGAGATCGTACTCATGTCCATAGGGAGAGTATCGGCAGGTTGGGCGAAGAACTGGAGGAGCCTACCCGATCATCGCGCGGGGCCGCGCGTCCACCATGTCCTGCGCCAGTTCCACTCCGACAAGAGCGGCAGCGGCGTCGCGGGCGGCTCTTAACAGATGTGGTGGGCGCTCTTTCAGGTCGTGCGTGTCCGATGCGATCACCAAGGGCCACTGCGCCGCATGGGCCAGGATGCGCTCCGCCGTCTCCTGAGCGCGTGTCCCGAACAGGCCCAGCAGGCTGCCGCTGGTGAGTTGGAAGGCGACACCCAGATCGGCACAGGCCTCCACGAACGTCAGGTCCCGCTGGATGTCCGCGCAGCGCTCCGGGTGGGCCAGAACGACCCGGTAGCCAGCGTCCAGAACGGTCTTGACGTTGTCCAAAGCGTCGTGCGGGATGCGCTCAAAGGGCGGTTCCAGCAGCGCCCAATGCCCGGTGTGGCCCAGCGTCCCAATCTCGCCGGACTTGAGGTCTTCGGCCACGCGGGGGCCGATTTTGATCTCCACGCCGGGCACGACACGAATGGGGATCTGCGAGAGGACCAGTTCCGCCTGCAAGGCGGCCACGCGCTCCGCGATGGCGTCGGGCCGGGCCGTTCGGCGCAGATACCAGGACCGATGCGGCGTTGCCACCATCGTGTCCGTCCCATCCACCACCGCCATATACGCCATCGCGAGGGCCTCGGCCATCGTCCGTGCCCCATCGTCCACGCCGGGCAGGATGTGGTTGTGGATGTCTACAAACAGGGCGCTTGCTCCCAGGCGTACAGGATCTGCGAGACCAGAACGAGGGCCGCCGTTTCGGTCCGCAGAACGCGCGGGCCGAGCGAGACGGTCTGGACTCCGGCCCTCCGCGCAGCCTTGATTTCGCCATCACTGAACCCGCCCTCGGGGCCGACAATCACCAAAAGCGTCCCGGCAGGGCGGGGAGCGGCCTCGAGCGCCTGCCGGAGCGTCGTCGCCTGCTCCCCTTCGTGCGCCAGCAGGGCCAGCCCAGAGTTCCCAGCCGCCGCCAGCACGTCCGCCAGGCCGCCGTCTACGCGCAGAGCGGGCAGTATCGCACGGTGCGACTGCTCCGCTGCTGTCTTGACGATGGCGTTCCAGCGCACCAGACGCTTGGCCTGACGCTCTCCAGTCAGGTGTTCCAGGCTGCGCTCACTCCCGAACGCCCAAAAGGCCGACGCCCCGATCTCCGTGCCCCGCTGAAGCACCTGCTCCATCTTGTCGGCCATCTTGGGGAGCGCCTGGGCGACGGTGACGGCGACGGGCGGTTCGGTTTGGGGCATTTTCGGCTCGCCCAGACGCGCCTCGGCCCGGACTTTGCCCAGTTCCGTCAGCGCCCCCTGCCACTCGCGGCCCGACCCATCCAGAACGCTGATCTTGTGACCCGGCTGGGCGTGCAGGACGGTCCGCAGATGGTGGGCGTCATCGGCGTCTAAGACGACCGTGTCGTCGCGTATTTGGTCCGGGCGTACGAAAAATCGGGTCATAAGTCCTGCTCCAACACGCGCCGGAAGAAGATCGCCACCCATTCCCCCTGCCGCCGCGTTTCCAGGTGGGTCAGCCCCAAAGCCTCAAGAGACGCCTGGACGCCGCCCGCCCGCGTGTCAATAA
>JAYTRQ010000748.1:0-2828 GCA_043746125.1 Armatimonadota bacterium
CCCCACTCTGGGAAGGCGGGCGTCTCTCTTTTAGTGCCGCCGGGTAAATCAGAGGCAGCAAGACTTGACGATTCATGTCCGCCCGTTCCCTCAGAGTGACGGGCGCGATGGCAAGGAGAATCGACCATGAACGCTCTGACCAAAACCTGCACCGCCCTGTCGCTGATGGTGGGCCTTGCCTTTTCCGTTTTTCCCGCCGAGGCTGCCGCTGCGATCACCCTTCCCGCTCCCGTCCCGGCCCAAACTGCCCTGAACAGCCTCCTCGCCCAGCCTGATGGCCCTCTGCCATTCGGGACGCGACTGCTGTCCATCCGCATTGCCGACGGGCTGGCGACTGTGAACTTCTCTCACGAACTGTGCGACAACTTCCCCGGCGGCGACAGTGCCGAGACCCGCGCCGTCAATTCCGTTCTGAGAACACTCGGCCAGTTCCTGACCATCACTCGCGCCCAGCTACTCGTTGAGGGCAAGCCCATTGACTCACTTGGCGGCCTGCTGGAACTGACAAATCCCTTGCCTGTCCTCCGCCCTGCCGCCGCCTCATCCGCACCAGGCCGCCGTTCACTGCACCGCCGTCTGCCCCGGACGTTGCACGCCCGCGCCTCTTGACAGGGTGGGGCAGGCGTGTGGTATAATGCACCTGTCCCTAATGGGCGGTTGGCTCAGTGGTAGAGCACTTCCTTCACACGGAAGGGGTCGGGGGTTCGAATCCCTCACCGCCCACTTAATGACCCTAAACTCTTCGGGCTACACCGTTTGCACACGGGCACCTGTAGCCTATTGGCCTGATGGTCCTTTCCCCGCCCGCCACGACACACAACTTCGACCCCACGCAGACCATCCAGTAGTAGACCTGACACTCCGCCAGAATTAGGCCGCACAGCCAACCCATCAATGCAAGAGCAAGACAAGCGATGGCGTTAGGCCGTTGCTTGGGCTTCTCCGGGACAGCCGCCCGGCGGAAGCCTGTCGGACTCATTTGAGGAGATCACGCTTGGAAACCATCCCCGTCCTGCTAGACACCGACATCGGGTCGGACATTGACGACGCCGTTGCCCTCGCCTACCTCCTGCGCCAGTCGCGCTGCGAACTGCTCGGCATCACCACGGTCAGCGGCGAACCGGATAAGCGGGCGATGCTCGCCGATGCCGTGTGCCGAGCGGGGGGCAGGCCGGACGTGCCCGTCCACGTCGGCGTCGAGGCCCCGCTTCTCGTCGCGCCCAAGCAGCCCCACGCCCCGCAGGCCGAGGCGCTTACCGACCGATGGACCCACCGGGAGTTCGGCCGGGAGAACACGGCGATTGAGTTTCTGCGCGAGACCATCCGCAGCCGCCCTAGCGAGATCACCCTGCTTACCATCGGGCCGCTCACCAATGTTGCCCTGCTGTTCGCGCTCGACCCTGAGATTCCCACGCTCTTGAAGGGCCTAATGATGATGGGCGGCTGGTTCTACGCGCCGAGCCTGGAATGGAACATTATCTGCGACCCCCATGCGGCGGCCAAAGTGTTCGCCGCGCCTGTGCCTATGCTGACGGCCGTGGGCATAGACGTCACGGGCCAGTGTCAACTGCCCGCCGGCGAGTGCCGCCGCCGGTTCACCCAAGCGGGCGGGGCACTGGAACTGGTCTCCGCGATGGCCGAAGTCTGGTTCCGGCACGTCCCCCAAATCACGTTCCACGACCCTCTCGCGGCTGCTCTGCTGTTTGACGAGAGTTTGTGTCAGACGGAGGCGCGGAAGGTGGAGGTGGAGCTGGTCAGCCCACGCATGCTGGGGCAGACGATCTTTGGTAACGAGGCGACTGAAAAGCCACATGGAATCGCCAAAAGCGTGGATGCGGCGGCGTTCTTCGCGCATTACTTTGGGGTTGTGAACGGGTAGGAGAGGCGAGCAGGAAGGGGAAGGCCAGTGAGTGCGGCGAGTCAGTGGGCGGGGAGGCCGTTTTGTATGCTGCAGAGGGGACTCGGCCTAGTTCCCCCGGATTGAAATCCGGGTCTTCGGTAGAGCGGACGCCCACCTGTTCACCCCGCTGCCGAGGCTTTGCGGGGAGGGGCATGGACTTAGGAATCGCCCCCGTGTGCCCGTCTTCTGTCCGCGTAGGCGGACACCCGCACTCACGAAAACCTGGATTTTAATCCGGGGGAAACAGGCCCCCTCCCGAACCTGCTCGCCTTTCCCTCATCCCCTCCACCGTCTCCGCCAGCATCTCCCCCGCCCGCCCCGCCACCGCCTGCACCGTCTCCCCAACCACCCCGATCAGGCGCTGGAAGTTCTCCCCCTCAAACGTGTCCTGACGCGCCCGCCCACAGATGCGTGATAGCCCCTCGGCCAAGCCCTCATCTTCGTGATAAGAGTACAAGTAGCGAGAACCGGTGAAGCGCGTCAGCACGACCGGCAAGTCAGGCAGCGGCTGACCGGCGACGTCCTCCGTCCACCGCGCGATTCGGTGGATGTCTGCGGCTGAGAAGGCGTCGTAGAAGCCGTCCGCGAGAGTCGGATCGACCCGGAGCAAAGTGGCATCTAGGGCCAGTTCCACCAGGATGTGCGCGACGAAGAAGCCGCGGACGCGGATGCCCTTGAACGCTGTCTGAGACAGGAGGGCTTTGGCCTGGGCCTGCGCGCCCGCAAACGTGGCCGTCTTGTGGAAGGCCGCGTCCGTCGCCAAGTGCGTCAAAACGCCCACCCGCAGGGCGGCATCTTCGGGCGTAGGGGTGGGGGCGGCTTCTACGGAGGCGGCCCGGAGTCGGGAGCGGGAGGACGCTAGCGGCAGCAGATCGGGGAGGGCCGTGCCGGCGACATAAGTGGGCAGCGGCTCACGCGGCGACAAAGA
>JAYTRQ010000749.1:0-2819 GCA_043746125.1 Armatimonadota bacterium
TTGACGTTGACCGGCCGCATCTCGGGAGGTGTGACGCGGGAGAACTCCAAAAACTCCGTCGCGATCCGGTCCAGGCCGTTCACCTCCTGCACAATCATGTCCAAGAACTCGCTGTGTTCCTTGACAAAGTTCGGGGGG
This sequence comes from Armatimonadota bacterium, assembly GCA_043746125.1. Taxonomy (GTDB): domain Bacteria; phylum Armatimonadota; class Armatimonadia; order Armatimonadales; family Capsulimonadaceae; genus JANXMY01. The sequence goes on from JAYTRQ010000749.1 coordinate 139, forward strand.
AGCTCTTTGCGAAGAAGCTGGGCTGCCCCCTTGATGCTGGACAACGGGTTGCGGAGTTCGTGGGCGATGTTAGCTGCGAGTTGCCCGGTCTCGGCCAGTCTGGAGACCCGTTCCAACTCTTCCTTCCACTGGACCTCACTGGTGACGTCTTCAAACACCACGACGACGCCTAAATAATCGCCTGCCTCACTGCGAAGTTGAGAGGCGCTCAGATTAATGTAAGTCTCGTCCCCCTGGGGCGTGTGGTAGCAGAGCTTGTTGCGGGTGAAAACTTTGCCGGTCTTGGCCGTCATCTCGACCATCCGCATCGTCTCCTCGCGCACAGGCAGATCCACCTGGAGGAGCTGGATGAAGTCGCCGTAATGCTTCCCTATCACCTGGCTCGCTCGCAGGTTCACGATCTCTTCAGCCCGTTTGTTCCATGTGACGATGTAGCCGTGCTTGTCTGCGGTGATGACCCCGGCAGCGATGGAACGCAGGATGTTATCCGTGTAGCGCGTGAGGTTCCGCAGGGACGTCATCTCGCGGTAGATGGTGGCCGCCTGGGAGGCGACTAGGTGCAGCATCATGACGCTGTCCTCGGTGTACAGGTCCGGCGTCCGGCTCTCTACGATCAGGACGCCAATCAGGTCATCCGCCACAATCAGGGGAATCGCCATCAGCGACCGCGCCTCCTCAGGCGTAGCCGTCCGCGTGGGCGCAACATCGGCGGCGATCAGCGCGGTCCGGGCGTGGAGGGCGCGAGCGGCAATGCTGTCGCCGTTCAGAGAGAGCGTCTGCGTCCCCAGTATTTCCGGGGCACGGTCGCCACGCGCGGCCCGTACGGTCATGGTGCTTCCGTCTTCGTCTACTGTGAGTAGGGAAGAGTTGTCGCTCCAGACCAGACTGGCGACGATGTCCAGGATGGACGACAGGGCTTCCTCCAAGGTCGTCGCCGCCCGCACCTTCCGCATCAGGTCGTAGACCGCGGACAGTTCCAGGTCCCGCTGGCCGATTCGGCGCTCATAAGAGGAGGCGTTGCGAAGCACGGTCGCCGCCTGCGACGATGCGACGGCGATTAGCTTCAGCTCTTGGTCGCCGTAGTCCGAGCCGTGCTTGCCCAGCAGAAGAAAACCCACGGCGGCGTCATCCACGACCAGGGGCACTAAGGCCGTCGCCCGGTGCCGGTCAAGGAACGTCTCGCAGACGGGCTGCCATTCCGGCCCGAATAGGGTAAGCGCGTCGTCCGCCGTCAAAATCCGCGGCGCTCGCAGAGTCCGCGCTCCGGCAGGTACCGGCACAGGGGCGATGAAGGACCGAAGCCGCTTGCCCAGCAGTTCGGACACGCCGCGCCAGTGCAGGGCGCTCAACCCGTCTTGGGTGTCATCAAACAGCAGCAGCAGGCCCGCGTCGCTGTCGGTGATCTGGGTCGCTAGATCGTTGACGGTCTGGGCGGCCTTCTGCACGCCGGATGTCGCGGCCAGCGTTTTGCTGACTTCATACAGTGTCGTCAGCTCGGCGTAGCGCTTCTCCTGGCCGGCAATGATCCGCGCGTTTTCGATAGCGATCCCGGCCTGATGCACGAACGTCGAGAGCAGGTCAATGTCAGCTCTGGCGATGGGCCGTTGGGGACCGGTGTTGCTGACCACGATCACCCCGATGCACCGGCCCCGCGCGACGACCGGCTGCGCGTAAAAGGCCTCCATATCCAGGGCTAACCCGTAATCTCGCTCTGTCTCGTGTGCTGCGTGGATGTCTGGAACGAGGACAGGGGTTTGGCGCTGGGCGACCTGACCGATCAGACCGACCCCGAGGGAGACTTCGTCGTTCGGGTCGTCCGCGTCCGTGCGGCGATACCCGCGCACGATGCGCGGCCCGAAGCGGCCCGTATCCGTGTCCAGCAGGTAGATCCGGCAACGATCAAAGTGGACCACGTCCACGATGTTGTCAGCCACCTGGTTCAGCACCTGGTCCAGATCCAGGGTGGACGTGATCGTCTCGGTGAGCGCGGCCAGTGTGGAAAGCTCTTGCAGCTTATGGCTGAGTTTGGCGTAAAGCTGCGCGTTGTTGATCGCGAGGCCCGCCTGGGTCGCGAAGATGGAGAACAGGCGCAGGTCCTCGTCGTTGAAGAGCGTGGCCGACGCGCAACGGCGGATACAAAGGACGCCGAACACGGCCCCACTTTCATCCTTCATCGGCATACAGATGGACGAAGAGACGTCAGGGATTTGCTTCACCCCGCTGTCCTTGAAGCGTGGGTCGTCCTGGAGCGAGTTCAGCAGAAGCGGTTCACCGGACTCGACCACGCGGCCCGCCACGCTGCTGCCGACGAAGATGCGGGTGTTCTCGACGACGTCATCGGGCAGACCGTAAGAGGCAGCGATGACGAGCGAATTGGCGTCCGGCAGACGCAGCAGGAGGGAACAGGCCTGGGCTTCCATGACTGAGGCGGCCTTGGCGGTGATCATGTCGAGCAGGCGGTCAATCTCGACCTTGTCCATCGCCTGCCCGATCTCATAGACCGTCGCCACCTCTCGGATGCGCCGTTCGACCTGGGCCTGAGCGGCGTCTACTTCCACGCGCCAGAGCTCCTGACGCAGTGCGATGCAAAGGAAAGGCCCTAAAGTTTTGGATACCACCGCCAGGCCGTCCGCCGGATCGGCGACCAGGATGGCGCAGACCGCGCCGCAGGAAATACGCCC
>JAYTRQ010000750.1:0-2810 GCA_043746125.1 Armatimonadota bacterium
ATCTGGTTATAGTTCCAGAAGTACGCCAGCCGCCCCCGCGCCCGGACGGCCCCCGCGCCCTGGTCAATGTCGCCCGTCAGCACGCGCGGGTCCAGCCACGTCCTCAAGTGAGGATGCTCCCGCAGGTTCTTCCTCAGCGCATCCACCCCATGCACCGACGTGTGGATCTTGTCCGCGACATCTAAGTTGACGGCGTCCTCATAGTCCGGGTTCTTCGCGAAGATCACCTGGTCCGTGTCCAGCAGCAGGAATGAGACGATGGGCAGCTTGTCCAGCGACCCGTACTTCTCCAAAAGCCGCTTGCGGATGTCCAGCAAAATCTGGTGCCCGGTCCCGCCGACCCCGATAATCAGCGACCGCGAGATCCCCCGCAGCCGCCCGTCGTCCGCCGCCTGCCCCGTCGTCGAGGCCGGGGCGCTCCCGTTCGTCGTTGCTTGTGTGTTGTCTGCCATAGTGTTTGTGAGAGTGAATGTCGTAGGTCAACCGGCGTTTAGCCGTCGCGTTTTGCGCCTGTCGTGCAGGCACCATATCGGAGGCAATGCCATGAGGAAGAGTATCAGCCCTACCGAAATCCATAGTACGAGTGCGTTCTGGCTCAACAGTTCCGCACCGCGCTGGTCCAAATCCATCTTCTGAAAGGACAGATACCTCTGGTAGTTGTGCCAGAGGCTAACGCCCCACAGGCCGCCGATGCCCCAAAGATACACCCATACGGCCACGGTCTGAGATGGTCCTCTGAGGCGACTCGTGAGCGCAGAAAAGAGCAGCAAACTCAGTGCCAACCATATCCCCAAGTTGCTCATGCGATTTCCCTTTCGCTAACGGATAAACAAGATCGTGGCAATGTTCAGCGGCACGATCCGGTCAAACTCGTGGTGGTCGGACGTGACCAGCGTGGCCCGTTCCCTTTGAGCCAGGGCCAGCGCGCAACAGTCCGCTAGCGACAGCCTCCCTAGATTGACTTTGAGTTCCCCACCTGCTGCCAAAAGCCTATGTCTAAATCGTCCCGAAGCACCAGTCCGCCCGCTAGCAGATTTGCGATGTCCTGCCGGGCCGTCGAGATGTCGGTCTTTCGAACCGCGTCGTAGCAGACTTCGCACAAATTTACGGCGTGAATGAGGCAGAGATTGCCTGGGTCGGCCAAAAGCCTCGCGACAAGGGCGGCTCCGGCTTCCCCAGATAGAAAGGCGATTAGGGCATAGGCGTCCAAAACGTAGGTAATTATGCCCTTTCCCGCCAACGCCGTTCCTCGCGGGCCTTTTCTCCCTCTTTTTGAGCGGCGAATGCTTCACTGCCGCCGGGAAGCCCCGCATACTTCCCCTGAAGCTGCTTTAGCAAATCCGTCCGCCTCAACCTTTCTCGTTCCAAATCGTTGATGACTGGACAAGGCAAGGCCTATTCCAAGAACGATCCCAAGTATTCCTCTACGGCAACCCCTTTCGCCTCGGCGGCAGCCTTTGCTGCCGCCTCGGCCTCAGGCCGCAGTTCCAACGTGACTGTCATCTTGTCCCCCAATCCGCCGTTTGCCCCGGTCGCTACTCTGATTCGACGCAGCTGATTCCTTAGAGGGTGTTATGCACTTCTCTCGAGCAGAGGTCTACTTCCGCTATTAATGCCTATCAGTCCCCCTGCTGGCGGCTTCGTCACGGATGCGGGCTGCTGGTCATCAGGGCCATATCTTGTGCAGCCAGCAGCTCTCAAACCCAACCAAGGGCCAAAGGTGCATAACACCCTCTAGACGATATAGGCCAGGCACGGCAGTCCTGCCGTGCCGCCCACTGCCGGCGATTTTTTGCCTTTCTCTGGCTCGTCTGTTTCAAACGGCTTTGCGCCGGCTGAACAGCGCGATCAGAATACCCAGGGTCACGATGCCTGCGAGGCCCATGAGCAGAAGACCGTAAATACTGGCGAAAAGATAAAGGAACAGGGCATAGGAGGCAATCACGCCGATCAGAAGCGCGATCCGTGCCGCCGCACCAGGATCACCCTGCCGGTTGGCTGACCGGGCAGCGAGGTACACGACAAACGGCAGAAACAGCAAGCCAATCCCCAGACCGACCATAAGAATCAGATATTTGGTCAGCAGGTTCACGGCGACGAACTGCGGGTCGTCGGAAGGGCCGGTCGGGTAGCGGGCGCTGCCGATGTCACCCGCCGAGGCTTCAAAGTGGTACTTGTAGCTGCCGCTTCCCTCGGGCGTAAAACGCCAGGAAACGGGCACGCCTGCCGTGGTGTCGCCTGCGGGCGCTTTCGTCGGGATGCGGATCGTTTCCCCGGCGGGCGTCTGCACGACCATGCTTAGGGACGAAGGGGGGTCTCCCGTGTACGTCATGGAAAAGTCCAGCGTCTGTCCCGGCTTCACCTCGCCGGGGACTTCAGCGTTGGGAACGGGTTCCAGCTTCGGCGCGGCGGCATGAACGGCCGGGAGACTCAAGAACGACAGGCACAGGGCGAAAAACAGGCATGCGGGTAGGCGGACGAAGCGACGGGTCAACACGGATTTCAAGGGCGCACGGCCTCCTTGGGCGTCAGGGTCACGGACGGTAGTTGTCATACGAGTCCTACTCGCTAATTGTGACACAAAACGGAAAGAAAGGTTGCAGGGGTTTACGGCGTAAGAGCCTAAAAAGCCGACCCACGCGGGTCCTCGACTCGAAGGCGATGCTCCCGGCCCGGCTCCGCCTCAGTTGTGGGCGTCGCTACACGCAGCTCGTCGCCCACGCGCAGGGGAGCCGCTTCCTTCAGAGGCAGACCGTTGTGGAACAGGGTGAGGGAGTCGTCTACGGCGGGTGCGGGGACCAAGTTCAACC
>JAYTRQ010000751.1:0-2806 GCA_043746125.1 Armatimonadota bacterium
ACCCCGCCATCGCCTGCCCCGGCTTCCAATCCGACCCGCACAGCCCGCCCGACTGGATCGCTTCTAGGACCCGCAAGGTCTCGTCAGTGGAACGCCCCACGTTCAGGTTGTGCGTGACGGCGTACTGGATCACGCCCTCCGGGTCAATGATAAACAAGCCGCGCAGCGCCACCCCTTCCTCTTCCAGCAAAACACCGTAGTCGCGGGCGATCCGCCCCGTCTTGTCCGACAGCAGTGGGAAGCGCAGATCGGCGACGCCCTGACGCTCACGCCCTATCCCCATCCAGACGCGGTGCGAATAGATCGAGTCCGTAGACGCGCCCAGGATGTCCGTGTCCAGGTCACTGAACTCGGCCAGCCGGTCGGACAGCGCGGTGATCTCGGTGGGGCAGACGGTGGTGAAGTCGAGAGGATACCAGAAAAAGACCAGCCAGCGGCCCGCGTAGTCGGCGAGGTTTATGGTTTGGAGAGGGCTGCTTGTGGCCTCGCCGGGGAAGGCGGCGGGGGCGGTGAAGTCGGGGGCGGGCTGGCCGACCTGGGCGGGAAGGGTCATGTGGATTGTCTCGCTTGAGGTCAGGGCGTGGGCGCAACGATCACCTGGTTCCAGGTCAAATTTGCCTTGTCTTGATTCATCGTCTGTATATGCCCATCGGCCATCAGTATGTTGTAGCGCAGTTGGCTGAAAAGTCCGCCGCCGTGCCACTCCCCGGTGGCGTCGCTCAACAGGAGGATCTCAGACGGGCCACGGGACGCATGCGGCGGGGCCGCATCGTAGAGGGTGAGGCTCGACAGCGGCAGGTTCCGCAGGGTAAGTTCCGTGTGGTAGACATAACTCATCCCGCGCGCATCGAAATCGCGGAACGAGGGGGCCAAGGGGAAATTCGAGGGAGCACAGGTATTCTGCCCTGAGTCTGATGGGCATCGCCAAAGCGCCTGACTTGTCGTGTAAGGCAGCAACAAGTCGGGTAGCAAAGGCATGTGCTTGACACGCCTCTCGAACGGGGTGCCGTTCCACACGTTGCCATCCTTGTCGCAGATGTCCACGCCGTAGGGCAGGCGGTCATCGTTGTCCTGAGCGTAGGCATGGGTGGCAAGCCCGAGCTGCCTCAAATTGGAGAGGCATGATGTCCGCCGCGCGTTCTCGCGCACTGAGGAAAAAACCGGGAACAGGATGGCAGCAAGAGCCGAGACGATGGCGAGGACGACCAGGATCTCAATCAATGTGAAGCCATGATGTTTGAGCTGCCCTCTGCGGTGGCAATGGGAAATAGCGCGTCTAAACACAAGCATGGATGATGCCCTTTCCATAGAACCTGACCTTGCCACTGTTTTGTGGTCACAGGCTGAGTGGGGTCAAAAATGCTGCTAGCTGACCTTATCATCTTCCAGTGAAAAGGTCAGAGCAGGTTCTTGCTCAAAGATCGTCAGAAGGCGGTATCTCGATACCAAATCTGTCGAGAGCATTGGCAGCAGATCTTCTGACGTATTGATTGCTGGAACCCAACAGTGGCTTCAGTAAGGGGATGGCCCGCTTGTCGCCCATATTGCTGAGAATACGACACCCGGCTTGGATATCTCCCTGCGTGGCGACATCGTTGTGATTCGGAGTAAGGAGCAAAGAAACAGCGAAGTCATACACTTTGCTTCGCTCCGCCACTGACAACCGCTTCACGTTGGTGAATATCAACGGTCCGCTAGCGTACAGCCAGCGCTGCGCCCGGCGCTCGCCCTGGAAGCGCGGGTCGTTGGCGAATGCCAGCAACCAATCCACTTCTTGCTCGTTTAGGGCACGACCCCCACCAGCACTGTTCTTCAAGCGGGCAGCTTTTATGTACTCAGTGCGGGTGGCAACTCCATTCGCTTCCACCCAATTTGCCGCGATGATCTCTTGTTGGCTGGGGGCGTTTCGCTTGGCAGTAAGTACCATAAACACCACACAGGATGCGGCAAGCAGGATGATTGCCGCCGCTACTAAGACAATGCGACGCCACTTGAAAGTCATACTGATCTCTTCTCATCTCTAGCAGTCAGCGCTCGTAAGATGCCCATAACAAGATGTCTATGGGTGAAAGCAGGCTCGTTACAGTGTCGGGCACCGGAAAAAGCCTGCTATAAGAGTGACAGGCAGCCATCCTACCTATACAGCGGCAACGACGGGGCAGTAATTGGACGCTGTTGCGTGCTGGGTACCGGACGGGTTGTTATACCCTTTACAGTAGCCGTTATCGCCATAGACGTTGTTGATGCACTTGTCACAGTCCGTGTAATCGGGATATTTTGAGCAGTAAGACCCGACGTTGGCTGGGCTACAGCAGGTGCCGCGCTGTGACGACGGTATGCTGTCACCGCCAGTTGTGCCGCAGTCTCCCGGAAAAGAACTCGCGTCAGCCAGTACGATGCCGGCTTGCTGGAATTCCTTTGCGATCTGCTCGACGACCCTGTTGTCCCCCGCCCGCTGCTGCATGGCCTTCCCCACCATGCGCGCCAGATCATCCACGCTGAACAGCGCGAACGTCGCCATCGCCGAGGTTATCCCGAACTTCTTCAGGGCCTGACGGCGGGAAAGACGCTCCCGCTCGAACTTCTCTTTGGCCGTCTCTGGGACGACCTCCCCATCAGGAATGATTTCGTTCTCCGGCATCGTGTGTCTCCTCTGCCTCGTTTGGGTCCTGTGCTCGGCCTGCGTCTTGCTCTGCTTCGGCTTGCGACTTCTGTAGCTCCATCACTCGCTGCGCGATCCGCTCGACTAGAACCGTGATACGGTCACGCTCCTCGATCTTGTCGATGACGGCCTGCGCCACCATGT
>JAYTRQ010000752.1:0-2802 GCA_043746125.1 Armatimonadota bacterium
CCAGTGCGCTCGTTTCACCCCCACTCGGTTACCCTTGCAGCGCGGAGGTCAGTGCTCATCGACTTTACGTTTCGACTAAGTGACAAGAGATAGTATACAACAACCCAAAGGCCTTTGTCAACCCCTAGTCAAATAACTTCGGAATAAATTTCTCTAGCGTTTTGCAGCCGCATCTTTCGATGCTAAAGCCCCATTCGTTGATGGTGGCAGCGGCAACAGTACCCAACAAAAACCGCGCTCGCTTTAAGCGCGGAAGTCGGTCTCACGTATTCAGTAACGTAAAATCGGCTGGGGGGGTTTCCACATCTCTTCATGTTTTCACACTATGAGGAACTGAGGAGGATCACCGGCGAGACTGCTAGCTCTGCGGCGATAGGTTTATTATACTCCAGTGCGGGCCGTGTGTCAAGGTGTAGTTGAGGAACGGCTTTCCGCTTCTGGCAAGGATGGCAGCGGCTCAAGCCGCCCCATCCTCGCCGTCTCGCCCAACTTGTGCCGTCTTGAGTCTATCAGAACTAGTGTGGTCAGTTTCTCATTTGTGTCAAGACGATCGTCTATCGCCGACGCTGCGGTGGCCCCGATCCTCGCATCGGTGGCCCAGCCATTTCCACCTTCACCCTGCGGCCCCGAATCGTCGCGTTCCGCAAAACTGTGATTACATGCTGCGCGTCCGGAGCAGGCACTTCGACGAACGCGGTCTTATCCAGTATGTCAATCGCACCGATGACGCGACCGGGCAGGCCAGCCTCGTTGCTGATGGCCCCGACCAGATCGCCTGGTCGCAGCCCATCCTGACGGCCCAGGCCGACAAACAAGCGAGTCATACCGACTTCCGGCCGCTCCGAGTCTGCATTGAGCTCCTCGGCGGCTTCCTCCGGCCCGCTGTGCTGGCTCTGCCAGAGCATCTGCAAGGCCGCGGCGGCGACCTCCGCCGTGTCGTACTCTTCTGCCAGGGCCTCGACCGTGGCGAGATAGCTGTCGAACTCGCGGGCAACCAGCGTCTCGCGCAGGGATTGCTGAAAGAGGTCCCGACGCCGGGCGGCGATATCGGCCGCCGTGGGGATACGTGCAGGCTTAATCGTTGTGCCAATCATCTGCTCAATGGCACGGAGCTGACGCCGCTCGCGGCCTTCCACCAGTGTAATGGCATCACCGGTGCGCCCGGCGCGGCCCGTCCGCCCGATGCGGTGGATGTACTGCTCCACATCCCAGGGGATATCGTAGTTGATGACGTGCGTAACGGTCTCGATGTCCAGGCCCCGCGCCGCAACGTCGGTGGCAATCAACAGATCGGCCAGGCCTTCTCGGAACCGACGCATGACGCGGTCGCGGTCCGCCTGCCCCAGATCACCGTGCAGCGCTTCCGCACTGTAGCCGCGCAGGCGCAGGGCATCGGCGAGGTCATTAGTCTCCTGCCGCGTCCGGCAGAAGACAATCGTCGGGCCGGGCGTCTCCATGTCCAGTACACGTGCCAAAGCCTCCTGCTTTTTCCCCGGCGCAACTTCATAGTAGGTCTGGTTCGTCGTCTCCACGGTACGACGGCGAACGTCAATGGCGACGTGGGCCGGGTCTTTGAGGAATTTCTTGGTCAGGGCCGTGATGCGCGGCGGCATCGTGGCCGAGAAGAAGGCCAATTGACGCGGGTCGGGCAGTTCGGCCAGGATCGTCTCCATGTCCTCCAAGAAGCCTAGGGCCAGCATCTCGTCAGCCTCATCCAGCACGCAGAACTTCACCGCCGCCAGGGACAGCGTGCCGCGCCTCATGTGGTCCATGACACGACCGGGCGTGCCGACGACGATCTGTGCGCCTTCGCGCAGGGCGCGGAACTGACGGTCAAGCGGCTGGCCGCCATAGACCGGCACCACGCGCAGGCCCGTATGCTTCGCCAGAGCGTGTATGCCTCCAGCCACCTGGACGGCCAGTTCACGGGTCGGTTCCAGAACCAGCGCCTGCGGCTCCATGCGTTTGACGTCGGTCAGCTGGATCAGGGGCAACCCAAACGCCGCCGTCTTACCCGTGCCGGTCTGTGCCTGACCAATCAGGTCTCGCCCGGCGAGCAGCAGCGGGATGGACCGCGCCTGAATGGGAGTCGGGGCTTCAAAACCCAGATCGGCGATAGCATGCAGCATCGGCTCCGTCAGCCCCAGATCACCAAAGGCAGTCAGTTTCGTCTCTTCCTCAGGCTCTGGAGTCACTTGCGCGGGCGCCGCGGGCGCTTTTGGCGGCTTCGCGGGTTTGGCCGTCTTGGCGGCGGCTTGGGCTGCGACGGGCGTATGTTTTGCCGGCACGGCGGTCTTCTTGGCGGCCGGCTTCGGGGTCAGTGCTTCGTTAAAAGGATAAGGGGGCTTTTTAGCCATGATTGGGTGACCTCATTCTTAGTGTACCCTATGGTTGATGTCGGCGGGCATAGGAAGGATTTCCCTGGCCGTACGGGGAACGTTAGCCGGCACACGCGAGTGAGGAGAAACACGATGCAGTATACGAGTTTGGGCCGGTCCGGTCTCAAGGTGAGCCGGCTGTGCCTGGGGACGATGAATTTCGGGCCGGAGACGACCGAGGAAGATAGCTACCAGATCATGGACCACGCCCTGAGCGTGGGCATCAACTTCTGGGACACGGCCGACGTCTATGGGTGGAAGCAGGGCGAGGGCGTCACCGAACAGATCATGGGGCGCTACTTCGCCCAGGGCGGTGGGCGGCGCGAGAAGGCCGTCATCGCCACCAAGGTCTTCGGCGGCATGAGTGTTGAATCAAACAAAGACTGGCCCAACACCAACCGCCTTTCAGCCCTGCATATCCGCC
>JAYTRQ010000753.1:0-2802 GCA_043746125.1 Armatimonadota bacterium
CTCGCCACGGCACGGCTCAACCTGCTGAATGCGCAATTTGACTATCAGACGTCGCAGGCGCAGCTCACCCGCGCCACCGGCGGACGCTAAAGAGAGACAAAAGAGACAATGACACTGAAACACGCGCCGCTCGCCCTGGCCGGCCTGCTCCTGACGGGCATGATGGTCGGCGGCTGCGGCAAGAAACAGGATGCGCAGGACGCCAAGGGCCGTAAGCCAGGCATCGGCGATCCGGGCGGCAGCATCCCCGTTCAGGTGCTGGCCGTGACGACCGGCACCATCGAGCAAACGGTCCCCGTGACGGGGAACACCCAGGCCCTGTCCGACGTGCAGTTGTCCGCACGGGCAGCCGGGCGGGTCATCGCCGTCAACTTCCGCGAAGGCCAGGTGGTCCGGGCCGGCCAGGTCGTCGTCCAGCAGGACACGACTGATCTGGAGGCCAACGTGCGTCAGGCCCAAGCCGGCGTTCAGTCCGCCCAAGCCAACGTCCAGCAGGCACAAGCTAACGTCGCTTCCAGTCAGGCCAAGCTGTCCCAGGCGGGCACCAACTACACGGTGCAAGTCCAGACCGCCCGCGAGGCCGTCGCCCAGGCGCGGGCACAGGTCGCGGCCTCGCGGCAGAATTACCTCAAGGTCAAGGGCGGGTCCCGCCCGCAGCAGGTCTTACAGGGCCAGACACAGGTGGCCCTCGCTAAAGCCAACCTGGAAAACGCCCAGACGATCCTCACCCGGAACAAGAGCCTGTTTGCGCAGGGCGCCATCGCCAAGGCGGACCTGGACACGGCCCAGACGAGCTATGATGTCCAGACCCAGAGTTACAAGAACGCCCAGGCGTCCCTCTCGCTGACCCAGGAGGGGGCACAGACGGAAGACATCGCCGCCGCCCTGGCCCAGCTTCAGCAGCAGCAGTCCAATCTCCAGACCGCCATCGCGAACCAGCAACAGGTGCAGGTCCGGCGCGACGACATCCTGGCCGCCCAGGCGGCCGTCCAGCAGGCCCGGGCCGCTGTGCAGCAGACGCAGGCGGCCGTACGCACCGCCCAGGCGACCCTGGCATTCAACCAGCAACAAGTCTCAAACGCTTTCATCAAGTCGCCCATTGACGGCGTCGTGGCCGCCCGCCAGGTCGAGCCGGGCCAGGTGGCCTCTCCGGGCACGAGTCTCCTGCGGATCGTCAACCTGGGCACGGTCTACTACCAGCCGACCATTCCCGAGACCGATTTCGCCAGCACCGCCGTCGGGGACCCGGTCCGCGTCCAGGTGGACGCCCTGCCCGGCCAGACGTTCAACGGCAAGGTCAGCGCGGTCTACCCCGCCGCCAGCGCCACGAACCGCGTCTTTTCGCTGCGCGTCACGGTCACGGACCCGCAGAACCGGCTGCGCCCCGGTATGTTCGCACGCGGGCAAATCATAACGAGCGTTGCCCGGAACGTGGTGGTCGTTCCTTCTACGGCCCTGATCCCGCTCGCCTCGCAGCAGGGCTTCCAGGCCAATGCCAGCAGCGACCAGCCGGTCGCCGACGGCACCCAGACCCCCCCACAGCAGGTCATCGTGGTCGGGCCGGGCAGCGTCGCCCAACCCCGCCCGGTCAAGATCGGCATCCAGTCCCAGCAGCAGGCCGAAGTCACGAGCGGCCTCCAGCCCGGCGAGCGCATCGTGACCGTCGGACAGCAAGGCTTAAAGCAGGGCGATAAACTGGCGATTATAGACGGCAACGGGAAGCCAGTCGGGGCAAGGACGGCGCAGGTGCCGTAACGGCTGGCATTATGGGGGCCTCCGACGCACTTGCGAGCAGTTTTCAAAGGCTCGGACCGCTGTGGGCGACGGGACCCTTAAGCGGGTGTTACGAGGGCAGTAGAGCAGTCAACAGGAAGCAGTAACGTATGGGTGTCACAAAACTGGCGATTAGTCGCCCTATCGCGATTTTGATGGTGGTTGCGGCTTTCTTGGTGCTTGGTATCGTCAGCTACCTGCGCCTGCCGGCGGAGTTAAATCCTAAAGTAGACTTCCCGGTCGTCTCGGTCACGACGACTTACGCCGGAACGAATCCGCAGGAGATGGAGACACTGATCTCGAAGCCCATCGAGGATTCGATCAGCGGCGTGTCCGGGCTGAAACAAATCGACTCGACGTCCCAGTCCGGCGTCTCGGTCGTCCGTTGCACGTTCTATTTTGGGACCAACCTGGACACGGCGGCGGCGGACGTGCGGCAGAAGGTGGATGCCGTCCGCCGAGTCCTGCCGACGAACGCTGATAGCCCCAGCGTTGCCAAACAGGACAACTCCTCGCAGCCCATCATGTACATCGCCATGAAGGGCAACCGAAGCCCGCGCGACCTGCGCGTGCTGGCCGATAACATCGTCTCCGAGCGTTTGCAGCAGGCCCCGGACGTCAGCGCGGTCAACGTCTTTGGCGGCGAGCAGCGTGAAATCCACGTCTCGGTCCGGGCGGATCGGCTGGCAGCCTATGGCGTCACCATCGGCCAGATCGCACAGGCCATCAACAACGCCAATCAGAACGTCTCCGCCGGTTACATCCAGACCAGCACACAGTATTCCTCCATCCGCTTCCTGGGCGAGTTCGCCACCGTGGACGAGCTGAAAGGTCTGCGGATCGTCCTGCCCGGAACGGGTACGAACAGCGTATCCAGTGGGGCCGCCGCGCCCGCAGCGGGGGCCGCGCAGGGAACGCGGTCCGTGCGCCTGGCGGACATCGCCGATGTCGCCGACACGACGGTCGAACGGACCTCAGAGAGTACGCTGGACGGCCAGGACTCGGTGACGATGTCCATCCAGAAGACCA
>JAYTRQ010000754.1:0-8726 GCA_043746125.1 Armatimonadota bacterium
CTTTGAAGAATTTGTTCGGAAGAACGTTGGGCTTCTTTTTCCTGACGACGAAACCTTGCTTATCGTTGGTCAGCAACTAAGGAATCAGCAAGGAGGGCGCTCCGATTTGGTGGCTGTTGATGGACAAGGCAACGTTGTACTGCTTGAACTGAAGCGAGACGTTGCTGATATCGTTGGTCATAAAGAGGCCTTCGAGATGCAAGCCATTCGTTATGTAGCAAACTATGCTTTGATCTCAAACCCACAGGGTCTCGTGCAGAAACTATTCGCGCCATATGTCAGCAAGCATCTGATTGAATTTTCCGGCAAGCATCCTAGTCTTACGGCGTCGGAGATCGCGAACCGTGAGCTAGGTGATTTCCTCGCGGCCAACAAAGCGGATAGAGACTTCAATCACCTCCAGCGCCTTGTGCTATTAGCATCTTCGTTCGATCCTCAGACGCTATCTGCGTGTGCCTGGCTCGCAAAGAGTGGCATCAACATACGCTGCGTCCAGGTCTCCCCCCAAAAGTATAACGGGCAGTATTTCCTCTCCGTCGAGCAACTGATACCGCCCCCAACGCTGGAAGAATTCTACGTTGAAGTAGCTGCTCCAACTCAAGTGGTTAATAGGACTGCGGTGACATCTCAGACGGCAAGGCAAAACTTGCCCAAAGTGCCTGCTTTGTTCCAGTGGGGCTTAATCAAAGCCGGCGACATTCTGCACATCAAGACGCGACCTGCTGAACAAGCTATAGTGAAGGATCAGAAACAAGTCACGTACGAGGGGAAAGACATGAGCTATAACGCTTGGGGACAGTCTGTGACAGGTTGGTCTTCCATTAACATTTACGATTGGGCTGTGCATGAAAGCACGAAAAAGACGTTGGACGAGATGAGGCAGGAGAAGTTACAGCAACAGTCTCAAGAGGCTGCCGCAGATGACCAAGTCATAGATGACGTGCTGGAGCCAGATTCAAGTTTTGCAAACTGATCGTGTGGCAGAATCCTCACGCAGATACGCCGCTAACAGACAGGAGATAGGGAAACTAAAAGCGGCCTCGGGCATTCGCCCAAGGCCGCTCCGTCGTCCATGTCAGATAAACGCTTTCCAGAACTCCGGATCGAAGGGCAGTTCAGTCTGTGCGCGGAGGGAGGCGAGGTAGTCGGCGGCTTGAAGGCCTGTCAAGGGTCGGGCGTCGGGCGCGAACTCATTGCCGATAACGACAACGTGGGCGTCCGGCAGCTCGCCACGGCGATTGCAACGGCCCGCACGGCGGATCAGGTTTTCGGGCGGGCAGAGTGTCGTGAATAACACAGTCGCGTCCAGATCCGCAGTTTCTAACGCTCCACCGGTCGTCATCAAGAGGTAGCCTTCGCCTTCCTTTTCCAGCTCGCGCACCTGCGCGTAGGTGCGTCGGCGCGCTGCGGCGGGCTGGCCGGCATGGTAAACGTAGACGCTGTGTGGATATGAGGGGACGAGGCGGGCGTACAGCGCCTCGGCAGCGGCGTCTGTCTCGACAACGCCGAAGACGCGGGAGTTTTGGAAGTAGGCCCGACGGACCTCCGACTCGATTACAGCGAGCGGGTCGGTGGACGGTTTGTAGGTGAGGGTACGCTGCGGGAGGGACGCGGCGACAGATGCCGGCAGGGTGTCCAGGAAGCTCAGTTCCTCGGCGAAGGCGGGCGGCAGAGTGCTGGATGCGACGATGACGTCGGCATCCTCGGCGAACAGGAACTCCACCAGACGGTGGAACCGAGAGAACCCGTCGTCTGTGTAGGAATGCGCTTCATCAAAGAAGAACAGGTCACGGCGCACGGGAACGTCCTCGCCGATCAACGGAGTGGGCAAGGCGTGGACGCCGCCGCTGCCGAAAAACAGTTCACGAAAGCGAGAAAACGTGGTAAGGATCAGATCCACGTCGGCTTCCAAGGGGTTCGTCAGGACGTGCGGGTCCTCGCCCCCGTCCGGAAAGAATCGGCGGCACTCGTTCCCCTGGTCGCCCTCTTCGGAAAGGTCCAGGCAGAGCGTCCGGGGGGTCTCGTCGGCCAGCACCCAGGCCTTGAGGTAAGGCACGAGACGATACAGCGGATCATCAAGGGGTGAATCGTCCGGTCCGATTAGAAACAGGCGGCGGGGGGCGCCTCCCCGGCGCAGGCCCAGGGCGGGGATGATGACCGACTCAACGCGCCCCGCACCGGTGGGAGTGAGGAGCAGCCCGCCGACGTCCGCCTTCGGGTCTGCGAGCCGTGCGTACAACTCCGCCTGCCACGGGTATGCCCGCGTCAGCGCCCCGTCGCTTGTCAGTCGATAGGCGGCGGAGGCGGTCTCGCCGCGACTTGGGGACGTTGTCTGTGTAGGTGTCATTACACCATTATAACACGATTTGCGCGACGACGGACGCCGAATCTGCCGCTCCACGAAAAGCGTGGTATAATACGAGTCGTCCAGCAATATATATTACAAAATATATTACAAAGCACCCCGCAAAAGAGGAAGTCTTCCGACGATGATCACAGTTCAGGACGTCAGCAAGTCCTACGGCACGCGCACCCTCTTTGACCAGGTCTCCGTTAAGTTCACGCCCGGTAATCGCTATGGCCTGACCGGGCCGAACGGGGCTGGCAAATCCACATTCATGAAGATCCTGACCGGCGACATTGAGCCGTCGAATCGGGGCGCCATTTCACGGCCTCGCAAAATGGGCGTACTGCGCCAGGATCAGAACGCTTTTGACGACAATCGCATCATTGATACAGTGATGATGGGCAACCCAACGCTCTGGGCCGCGCTGGAAGAGCGCAACGCGCTCTGCGAGGCCGAAGAGTTCACCGACGCCATGATGGAGCGCTTGGGAAGCTTAGAATCGCTCATCGCCGATGAGAACGGGTACGAGGCCGAGATCGAAGCCGCTGCCATCCTGCGCGGTATCGGTATCCCAGACTCGCAGCACACAGACCTGATGGCGACCCTCCCGAACGACTACAAGTTCCGCGTCCTGCTGGCTCAGACGCTCTTTGGCGGGTCGGATGCCCTGCTGCTGGACGAGCCGACCAACTACATGGACCTGGAGACGATCCACTGGCTAGAAGAGTTTCTCCTGGACTATGATGGGACGCTCCTCGTCATCTCCCACGACCGGCACTTTCTGAATGCCGTCTGTACCCACATTGCAGACATTGACTATGACACCATCATCCTCTACCCCGGCAGCTACGATGACATGGTGGAACATAAGATGCAGGCTCGGCAGCGCATCGAGAACGACAACAAGGACAAGGGCAAGAAAATCGCCCAACTCCAGGAGTTTGTAAACCGATTCGCGGCAGGCCAGCGCTCGTCCCAAGTGCAGTCGCGCCGCAAGGAGATGGCCCGGCTCGCTCCGCCGGACCTGAAGAAGTCCAACATTCAGCGACCGTTTATACGGTTCGAGCAGAGAAAGCCGTCCGGGCGTGAGGTGGTGACTGTGACGGGTCTGTCTAAATCGTTCGAGACAGGCCCGATCCTCGCCGACGTTAATTTAGAGGTTTCACGTGGCGAAAAAGTGGCAATCATCGGCCCAAACGGCGTGGGTAAAACGACCCTCATCCGCTGCCTAGTCGGTGACCTGACGCCGGACAGGGGTACGGTCAAGTGGGGCGGCGGACAAACCTGGGGTTACTACCCGCAGGACTACCGCACGGAGATTGCGTCCGGCGTGTCCGCTCTGGACTGGATCATGTCCTTCGATGAGGAGGCGCAGGGCCAGCAGTACGTACGCGGGCTGCTCGGACAGATGCTATTCAAGGGCGATGAAAGCCTCAAGATAACCGATGCCCTGTCGGGGGGCGAGGCGGCACGGCTACTGATGGCGAAACTCATGCTCCAGCGGCATCCTGTGTTGATCTTTGACGAGCCGACTAACCACCTAGACCTGGAAGCCGTTTCCGCGCTGGCGGAAGGGCTGTCGCTGTTCGCCGGGACGGTCTTTGTCGTCTCGCACGACCGGGACTTGATCTCGGAAGCCGCGACGCGCATCCTATCATTCACGCCGACCGGCCTACTGGACTTCCGAGGCACTTACGACGAGTACCTCGGGTCGCACCCATTGCCGGAGCCGGTCAAAAAGGGCAAGTGGTAGGGTAGAGCCGACAGTTTGAGTGACACTGTTGCGGCCTGAAGTTTGGGGCTAAGGATCTATGTTCAGCGATGTCACTCCTGAGAGCCCCCGCCGGTCTCTCACCCCACTCCCGGCGACACGTCTCCCTGGCGACCATGAGGAACAGGCCGCCCTGCTGGAAGCGATGATCGCCCAAAGCCGGGATGCCATCCTGATCGCCGAGTCCGAAACGCCGGATCTGGCGGCATTCCGTCTGGTCTATGCAAACCCTGCCTTCGTCCAGAGGGGATTGGGGAAGGCCATGCGTGGCCTTGTTCTGGGGCAGGCGCTTACGGCGTTCAGTGAGAACCTCGCGCGTCCGGCTCTGCTCTCCCACGTCCGTGCTTCGTTGAATGCCGGCCTCTCGGTCCGTGGGGAACCGCTGACAGGGCAGCAGGAAGGGCAGTCTCGTCACGCACTACTGGACATCAGCCCACTGGGTCGGGGCGCTGCCGGCCTCCAGCGCTGGCTCCTCACCCTGCGGGACGTGACCGAGCAGGAGTGTGTCCTGGAATCGCTGCGCCAGACCCAGGACCGTTACCGACTGCTCTCGGACTCGATGGCAGACGTCGTCAGTCTCCACGACCCGCTTGGCCGCTTCCTCTACGTCACTCCCTCGATCCTGCGCCTGACCGGCTTCACTGTGGAGGAAACACTCTCCTGTGATCCGCACGGCATCGTCCACCCGGACGATCAATCCCGCGTTTTTCACGGGGAAGGTCAGGAGCGGCTGGACGCGGACAGCCACCGGGTCGAGTGGCGGCGACTCCGCAAGGACGGCTCCTACCTGTGGCTGGAAACGACGACGACCAATGTGTACGAGGGCGAGGGCGTTCTTTACCGTACCGTCTGCTGTTCGCGGGATATCACGGGACGTAAGCAGGCCGAGGCGGTGTTGGTCGAGGAGCAGACGCTGCTGCGGACCCTGATCGAGAATCTGCCGGATCACATCCACGTTAAGGACAGCCGAGGGCGCTACCTGCTGGACAATGGCGCTCATCGGCGCCTGCTCAACCTCCAACCGGGCGAGGTCGCCGGCAAGACCGTCCATGACCTATTCCCTCAAGAAATGGCGGACGCTTACGCGGCGGATGACTGGGAAGTTCTCTCTACGGGCCGGGCGCTCCTCAATCGCGAGGAGCCAACGCTGGACCATGCCGGCGTCCGGCGCTGGAATTCAACGACCAAGACACCACTCCTCGGCCCGGATGGGTCGGTCGCGGGGCTGGTCGCCATCAGCCGCGACATCACGGATCTCAAAGAGGCCGCCGAACAACTGAGACTGAGTGCAGAAAAGTACCGCCTGCTGTTTCAGGCCAACCCTCAGCCGATGTGGGTTTACGATGCCAAGACACTGGTGTTCCTGTCGGTTAACGACACTGCTATCCTGCGGTACGGGTATTCCCGGTCAGAGTTTCTCGTGATGACGCTGGCCGACATACGGCCTAAAGAGGATATGCCGGCGCTGATGCAGAGTCTGGCCTACGCCCCTTCGGAGACACAAGTGACGGGGCCGTGGCGCCATCGCCGCAAGAACGGCACGGAGATTTGGGTCGAAGTACACTCACACCCGCTGACCTTCAACGGTCGATCCGCTCGCCTTGTGGTCGCCAACAACGTCACGGAGCGCAAGCGCATGGAGGCGGAGGCCGAGCAGCTCCTATCGCAGACTAAGCACCTGCTCTCCGAAGCGGTGGACCGGGCGGACCGCGACCCGCTGACGGGACTGCTAAACCACCGGGCATTCCACAAGCGCTTCGAGATGGAAGCAGAGTCCGCGAAAAAGAATTCCCTCGCCATCGCCATAATGGATTTGGACAACTTCAAGTTCTTCAACGACTCCTACGGCCACGCAGTCGGCGATGAGGTGTTGAAGAAAGTCGCTCGCGCCCTTCACGTCGTCTGCCGGGATAGCGATACACTCGCCCGGTTCGGCGGCGACGAATTCGTACTGCTCATGCCCGATACGGGAGCGGAGCAGGCCGTCCGACTTGCGGATCAACTTGTGGCGAGCCTGAAGGGGATCGGCTATCGGCCGCCGGGCTACGACAGCGTCATTCCACTCACGCTCTCTATAGGTATTTCCGTCTTCCCTGACGATGGGCCGGGTCGCCTGGAAGCGCTGGCCGCCGCGGATGCCCGCCTCATTCGTGTTAAAACGGGCGGTACCGGCCACAGTGAGCTGAGTGAGCGGCTGAGGGCCGAACTCTCCTGCTCGACTAGCGACTTCTCCATGCTGAACGCACTCGTCACAGCCGTGGACACGAAGGACCGCTATACCCGGCGGCACTCGGAGGACGTCATGTCCTACAGCTATCAGATCGCCGGCGAGTTGGGTCTTGACGACAGGACTCAGCATCACGTCATGCTGGCTGCGCTGCTGCACGACGTCGGCAAGATCGGCGTCCCGGACCGCGTCCTGCGGAAGCCAGGGCGGCTGACGGGTGAGGAGTACGAGTCCATCAAACAGCATCCGATGATGGGGGCAATCATTGTCGGAGCCGTGTCAGGCTTCGAGGCGACCCTGGATGCCATTCGTCACCACCACGAGCGGTGGGACGGCGAGGGCTATCCGTTCGGCCTGCGCGGCGAGGAGATTCCGCTTATGGCCCGCCTGATGGCGGTCGCGGACGCTTACAGCGCCATGACTACGGACCGGCCCTACCGAAAGGGCATGGGTGAGGACGTCGCTGACGCACTGCTGCTCGCCGGGGCCGGGACACAGTGGGACCCTATGTGCGTGGAAGCCTTCCTCACATCCCGTCGCAGGTTGAGTGTCTGGCTCGACGAACAATTGGTATAGGACCAGAGAACACCAACGCCTATGGAGACCACGGAAGGCTCACTCTACCATCTAACGCCCCTGCACTACTTACCGCATGTCCTCCAAGATGGGGCGCTCTTCGCCAAGAGCGTCCTCGCCGCGCGAGGCATCCGATCCCGCCCAAGCGCAGTCCGCCGCGACCGGATGCTGGGCCTAACCGACTGGATCCATCTTTCTCTCTACCCCGACACGCCTTTACTGCGGCATAAACTCGCCCTTGGATACGCCCATGCACTGCTCGTCTTCGACCGCTGTTCCATATTGATCCGGCCGGACGCCGCTCTCCTGCCATACAATACAAAGGCATGGCGCACGCGCACAGCCTGTCAGCCCGTTTCGGACCCCGAAGAACGGGAGAGGCTTCTTCACCGACACACGCGAACAGGCCGTTTCCCGAGCCTTGAAGCACTGGTTCATTACGGGCTAGACCTGACGCCGCTGCTGGAAATCCGTTTCGCTTCGGATGAAGAGCGGCTCTGCGTGACGGAACTTCTCGCGTCTCTCGCTTTTCCTCTCCCGGCGCCACTTGTCTCCCGTCCGTCGCTGCTCCCGCTGGGCGTCACCTACGAGCCTACCACGGGTGAGGCTATAACCCACTACTTTAGCGACTGCCAACGGGTTGGCCTTCTCCTACCACCTCCGCCCATTCCCTTCGATTAACGCCATGCTCCTTCTCCTCTGGCGGCACGTGACGGCTCTTGGGACGCACTACCAGGTCAACCCCCTGCTGTTCGCCGTGTTGTACCTGGCTCACCACCCTTTGTTCTGGGGCACGATGGCGTGGCTCGCCGCGCGAGTCCGCGCCAGGCGCCCCGTCCGCGCAGTCATTGCGCTCAGCGTGTTCTTCTGGCTGCTGCCGTACCTCTACGTGTTTGCCTTCGGACGCGGATTGCCCTGGTGGGTTTACGTTGTAGCAACGCTCGTACTCGCGGTCGGCGGCGCTCATGCCGTCAGCGAGATCAGGCGGCGGCTGCGGCCCTCTAAAGCGTCAGACTGAACAGCAGGAACGGGCGCGGCTTCGGCCGCCCGTGCAGCAGCGGGAACTCGACCCCGACAGACGAAATCAATCCGATCCGGGCTGACGGCGCGAGGGCCAGACCGTGCAGGGTCAACTGACCATCCAGTGTGTACCGCCCAGGCCCATCGAAGTTGATAAGCGACGTGGCGAGCGCCGGGCTAAGGCCCTCATGCCCGCCGATCAGTATCCCGCCTTTGATCGTCCGAGATGGCAGATGGTCCGGTCGGTGAAAGCCTGCCGTCTCGCCGAAGAACCGGGCGCGCAGGAACTTCCGGCCCAAGTCGGTCGCCTCGCGCTCACTGAACGCCGCCCCGTAGTGTCCAGTGTTGAGCCAGACGACGTGCGTGCCGCCAAAATCTTTCGCCAGGGCCTTCGCCTGTCCGGGCAGGATGACCAGATCATAGTGGCCGTTGATCATCAGCACGTTCTCAGGATCGAAGTGCCGGGCTGGGAGCCAGTTGGCCGCGTCTATCGGAGCCATCGCCGCCTGGTAGGTCTCGTAGGTGTAGCCGCCGCGGAGGATCTCATTCCGGTAGCGGCGAGTCAGCAGCCCCTCCCAGAAGCCCCGTGCAAAGTCCGCGCCTCCGACCAAAGTCAGGGCGACCTTGATGCGTGGATCTGCGCCAGCCGTCACCCCGCTCAGAACGCCGCCCAGGCTGATACCGGCCACGCCCAGCCGGGCCGGGTCAACGTCGGGACGGTGGCCAAGGTAATCCAGCCCCCGCCGTGCGTCCAGAACGGCCTGACGCAGTGCCTCGACCATGTT
>JAYTRQ010000755.1:0-2791 GCA_043746125.1 Armatimonadota bacterium
GTCTACACCTTCGTCGGCGCAGTCGCCATTTACGCGGGCGTCCTGCTGACCCAGCCGGACCCGCCGTCGCCCACCCGGAAGCTTCACGTCCTGCGCCGCGCCAAAGCGGATGCCGACGTCAATGCCGTTGATCCAGACGATCTGAACGCCCACTTTGCCCGCTACGTGAGCCACAACCGCAACCCGTTCCTGTCTGGTTTGACTTCTGCTGGGAGTGCGAATGCGGGCGGCGCGGCTGGGGCGGGGCAGAGCCGGTGGACCCTGACCGGCATCAACGTCCTCAACGGCGCGGCGTCTGCCCTGGTCGAAAGCGAGACGACGGGCGAGAGCGTATTCCTCCGCACCGGCGACCGTTGGCGGGGCCTGCGAGTCGTTGCCATCAGGGCCGGCTCGGTGTCCTTCCTGAACGCGCTCGGCCAGAAGACCCGTCTGGCCTTCAAGGATTTGGACGCGCCTGTGCCCGCGCCGGGTGCGCCAGTCGGCATGGGCGGTGCGAGCCTCTACCGTCTGCCGCCCTTGGGGACGGCGGTTGCGCCGATGCCTGTCGGCCCGGCCAACATCCAGCCGCTCCCGCCGATGGGGATGCCCTCAGGCATGCGGCGGTAGGGGCTGAGGCCGGTTCTTGCCCCGTAGGGGCGCACCTCTGTGTGCGCCCTCTTTGTCCAACACCGCCCGCGCGGCGCCGCCCGCGGTTCCCCGGAACGAATTCCGGGGGATGCACGCAAAGGTCTCACAAAGGTCCAACCGCTCATGAAGTCGCCCCATTTCCTACCGATCCTGCTCACCCTGGGAATCACAGCCGTCGCCGCCGAGGGCGACGCCCCAGCCACGACAACCCCAGCCCCGGCGGCAATTCCAGCCCCGGCCGCCACAACGCCCGCCCCGACCGTCGTCGTGACGCCGCCGGCTGTCGCGCCGATGCCTGTGGTCATCCGCCCGCTCCCGGCGATCAAAAAGCCGACGCTCAAACTCCCGCTTAAGAAGAAGGTCGTCAAGAGAACGCCCAAAAAGCCCGCCAAGAAGGTTGTGGTGGCGAAGCCCGTCCCGCCGACGCCCCCGTGGAAGCTGTTCCCGCTGAACCCCAAGGCCCGTGTCAAGCTGGACTTTCGCAACGCCAGTGTGGACGCCGTGATCCACGTTTTGAGCCAGGCCAGCGGCATTCCCTTGATTAAAGATCCGGCTCTCGTCGGCGGCATCACGCTCCAGAGTCCCAAGCCGCAGTCGCTGGGGGATGCGTTCTCCATCTTCAACGCCATTCTCGGCTTGAAGAACTACGAGATCACCAAGCAGGGGAACTTCTTGCTGATCGCGCCCCGTGCCCCCGCCACGCCGGTCGCAGTGGCCGGAATGCCGGGGCAGCCTGGCCAACCCGGACAGCCCGGCCAACCCGGACAGCCCGGCCAACCTGGACAGCCCGGCGGTCCGCCGCCGGGCATGATGGGTGGCATGGCTCACATGGGGCACGGCGGCCCACATGGTCCCGGTGGGCCGCCGACTCCGGGTGCACCGAGCACTCCGCCGGCGAACCCAACCGACCCCGTCCTGAAGGTCTATATCATCCGATATGCCAGTGCTACCGAGGTCGCGCGGGTGGTCACGGAGGTCTTTGGCACGCCCACCCCGCCCCAGAACCCCTACGGGCCGCCCCCCCAGCCCGGCCCACCGACGCCCGGCAAGCCGGTCATCAAGGCGTCGGCCGAAGACTTCAGCAACTCGCTGATCGTCTACGCCCCGCCCGCCCAGCAGAAGGACATCTCCGAGTTCGTCGCGCAGATAGACAAAGAGTCGAGCACGCCCCAGGAGCCGCGAGTCTTCAAGCTGCAATACGCGCTGGCCGAAGATCTCGCTTCCGTTATTCAGGACGTCTTGAAGGACAGCGCCCCACTGGGGCGCGGCACGGCGTCCAAAAAGGACAAGAACCAGAACCGGCCGTTCTACTTCTTCGGCGAGCAGGACACGTCGCAGAACGAGGGCGGGACCGTCATCGCCGACACACGCACCAACTCCCTCGTCGTGACCGCGACCGTGGAGAACCTGGAACACGTCGCCACCGTCCTGAAGCAGCTCGACCAGCCCGCGACGTTCCAAAGCACGACCTGGGTGTACGTGTTCCAGAACGCTCGCGCGGACGTGGTCGCAAATCTGCTGAACCAGTCCTTCGGGAACAAGACCACCAACGGACCCATCGGCGGCTCGCTGACCAATACGGGTCTGACCCAGAACACGGGCAGCCAGGTGGGCCAGGCCAACAACAACGGCGGTGGTGGGAGCAGCCAGCCTCCCAGCCTCCAGCCGAACTACAACCAGAACGGCGGCAACAACGGAAATTTCCGCCAGGACGGGGGGGACTTCGGCTCGCAGAACGGCGACAGCACCCCACATACGACCGGCCTGGACTCGGAAGGCCGCGTCGTCAATGTCCGCAGCCTCAAGGGCCAGGTGCTGCTCGTCCCGAACATTGACACCAACAGCGTCATCGTCGTCTCACCCCCGGAAGACCGGGGCACTGTCGAGGCCATCCTGAAGGAGATGGACGAGATCCCCAAGCAGGTGATGATCGAGACACTCGTGGTGGAAGCCAACTTGGATAAGTCCCACCAATTGGGGATCGAGTACAGCGTCACCCAAAACAACCCTTTCGGCGGGGTACACGGGACTACGACGGCCACGCAGTCGTTCGGCCTCCAGGGAACCACGACCCAGCCGCAGGGACTGCGCTACACGCTCTCTGCTGGGCAGTATTCGGTCTTCCTCCAGGCCGTGCAGACGGATCACCGGTTCAACGTCCTGA
>JAYTRQ010000756.1:0-8716 GCA_043746125.1 Armatimonadota bacterium
TGACGTCGCCTTTCCCAAGACGCACAACCTGCCCGCTCTGCTGGCCCTCATCCTCCCCGTTGAGCCATCTTGGAACGTGTTGCAGGTCCCGCTAACGAAACTGGACGACTACGGCGTGGAGTTCCGCTATCCAGGTCGTGATGCAAGCGCTGGGGACGCGCAGGAGGCACAGCGGTTCTGCCACATCGTTCGGGAGGCCGCGCGGCGAAGTCTGGGCCTGCCGGTTTGACGGGGTGCGTCCGGCGTCTCGGCCTTGCCCTAGCTGTGCTAGTGGCCTGCCTGTGGGCCGGGCCGAGTGGGGCGCAGACCCTAGCGGCCGTGCGTGAAATCACCCTGCCGAGCGCCGCACCGTCGGGCCATACCGCTGTAGACTTAATCCGAGTGCGCTACTACCCCGCCTACGGGGTGTCGGTGCCGGGCGTCGTCGTCCTGCCGCCGAGCGGCAGCAGCGCGGACGACCCAAACCTGCGCCGGATGGGGGAGGCGCTGGCGGGGCAGGGGATCGCCTGTGCCGTCATGGATCTGCCTTATCACGGGCGGCGGCGTCTGCCCGGCGTCGCGCCCGCCGTGCCGTATATCGGGTCGGACGTGGCGACGGCCGTGCGGGCGTTTAAGCAAAGCGCGTCCGACGTCAGCACGGTGGCGACGTGGCTGTCGGCCCAGCCCAACGTAGACGCGGGGCGGCTGGGCGTGGTCGGCATCAGCCTGGGCGCGATCGTCACGCATCTGGCAATGGGACAGGATAGCCGCCTGCGGGCGGGCGTTGCCATCTTAGGTGGGGGCGATCTGCCGGACCTCTACCGCACGAGCGCCCTGGTCCGCTTGCAGCGGCGCTTCTACCTGGTTCCCCTCGACCCGGCGACCTTGCCCGGTCTGAGTGTCGTGGACCCGCTGACTTATGC
This sequence comes from Armatimonadota bacterium, assembly GCA_043746125.1. Classification (GTDB taxonomy): domain Bacteria; phylum Armatimonadota; class Armatimonadia; order Armatimonadales; family Capsulimonadaceae; genus JANXMY01. Next base: position 903 of record JAYTRQ010000756.1, read on the forward strand.
CGATCGGAACCGGCCCCGGCACGTCCTGATGATCGAGGCCGCCCGCGATCTGCTCGTCCCGCCCCATAACGCCCTGGAACTGTGGGAGGCATTGGGCCGGCCGCCGATCCAGTGGATAGACACGGACCACTTCGCCCTCGCCCTCACCCCCCGCCCGACCTTCCGGGCCGCCGCTGCCTACCTGCTGTCCGTCTGGAATGGGACGCCCGCCGCGACCGGGGCGGATCTGCCGCAGGCGACTGCGCCGACGATCAAAGTCGGTTTTCTGGCCCAGTCCGGCCGCCCCCTGACGCCCTCCGTACAGTGGCAGTTCTACACGTTGGGGCGTCGGCCCGATCACCTGTCGCTCTTCCACGCGGACGTCGGGCTGACCGGGCGGGGCGTGTTTCTGGGCGCAGGGGTGACCGTCACGCCCTTCGTAGACATCGGCGTCTCGCCCCGGCTGGACCGGCACGGCGTCCGGCCCTATGTGGCGTTTCATGTGGTGCTTTAAATGGCGATGGGGCTTGCATCCGATGGGGGATTGTCTTCCAGAGCCTTCCGCGCCTTTTCCTGACACTCCTCATCGCCGAGCGTCAGCACCTGCTCCCAGATAACCCGCGCCCCGGTCAGGTCGCCGAGCTTTTGCTGGGCGCGGCCTTGCCAGTAGCGGGCTTGTGCCCACTGCTGCCCCTCGTCAAATGCCTTGCCGTACCACTCTGCGGCCAGCAAGTACTCTTTCTCGTGCCAATAGACGCTGGCTATATTACGGGGCGTCCACCTATCGGTGCTGCCGAGTTCTCTGGCTTTCAGGTAGGCTTGGAGGGCGGCGCTGTACCGCTCTGCCCCTTGATACGCCCGACCCAAATAATACGCAGGCTTGTGGCTCTCCGGGTGAAGCCGGCTGAGGCTCTCAAAATCGGCGACCATCGCCTCGTAATCCCCCGTGAGCTTTAGTCCGTTGTAGAGGCGGCCCCACTGCTCCTCAGTGGCGGGCATGATTTTGTCGCTGCACGGCAGTTCCAGAACACGGCAGACGGCGTACTGATCCTCCAGCGGCACTGTCACGATCCACTCGTCCAGTGTCTCCGTTTGAGACAGGCGGCGGATGTGGCTTGCATCTACGACATGGGTCAGAGCAAATCCGACTCGCATAAAGTCTTTGAGGAACTCTTCCGAGTATGTGTCCTCGCCGTGCAAGAGCCAGCGGCGTGTATTATTTGTTGCCTCCCGAAGTAGTCCAATGTTAGTCTTGCCTTTAACCCCCAACCACCCCGTTTTTATCCGCGCCGCGTGTTCTTCCAAGTCCTGACGACGGCAAAACCAGTGGGATGTCAGGCAGGCAAGCATTTCCCTGATCCATAACTCACAGACAAGCCCGCTGCGCCCCACCATGACCCGGTGGCACATCTCGTGTGCGATGTGCTCACAGAGCAGTTCGGGAGTGTCGGCTTCCTTGGAAATGAGTATAGCATGGGTGTCGCCTTTGGGCAACAATTGGGCTACGAACACCGAGTCGCCATCAGTCTGCCACAAGCGGTATGAGTTCTGCGGGTCCTGCGGCGGGCCATACCAAACAACGCAGCAACGGTAGGCTTCAGCCGCGTAATGATTAGCTTTTTCCGCAGCTTCAGCCGGGAATTTGTGGGGGGCAAGCGACCGGACGCGCTGCCAGAACTGGCGTAGATGCTGTAAACGCGACATAAGGCCTCGTCATTTCTCGTCGTAGACGACCTTCGCCACCACATCGCCGACGACCTTAAGGCTCTGTGGGTCGCACTTGTCGGCCGTATCCCCCAGCGTGTGCCAGTAGCCGTAGTCGAAGTCTATCAGGTCAATGGCGGGGATGCCGGCGGAGTTGAAGGATAGGTGGTCGTCGCCGATGACGTACTTGACGCTGTCGGGGAACTGCTTGCCATAGCCTAAAGCGGCGGCGGCGGACCAGACCTTATCGTTTATCTCCGGGTGCATGCTCTGAGAGTTGCCCTCGCGGTAGATATCCAAGTCTTTGTCGCCGATCATGTCCAGCAGGATGGCATAGGAGGGCTTGTAGACGCCGGGATGCTCAGCGAAGTAGCGGGCGCCCAGGTACATGTGGTTCTCCTCTGGCCCCCAGTCCTCCCCGTCTACGAAGAGCAGAACGACCCCGACGGTGGGGTGATGGGCGTGGAAGACACGGGCCAGTTCCAGCAAGGTCGCCGTGCCGGAGGCACCGTCGTCGGCCCCAACGATGGGCTTGTCTTTATGGTCCAGGTCCATGTCGGCGGTGGGGCGGGTGTCCCAGTGGGTGAACAGCAGGACCTTCTTCGCCGCGCCGGGGTTAATGATGCCGATAACGTTAGTGAGATGCAAGGTGACTTTGCGGGCCGGGTCGTGGAACGTGAAGGCCTGGGTCTCTATCTTGTCTACCGAAGGCGCGAGATGCTTGCGTTTGTAAGCCAGGCACAACTCGTGGGCGTCCGATCCGGGCGGGCGCGGGCCGAGGTCGCACTGGGCGGTCAGGTCGGTGAAGGCACGGGTGGCGTTGAAGTCGGAGTGCGCTGCGGCGGCAATCGGCATTGGGGGCGGGGCGGGAGCGGCGGGCTGGGATGAGGTGCGGCAGCCGGCGGACAGCAACAGGGGGAGAAGCAGGGCCGGTAGATGGCGGCGGAGGCGGATGGTCAAGAATAGGCTCCTGGGAAGGCCCCCCAGAGTTCAGGGCGACCACGAGGGGGCCGCCCCTATGGGTCCCGGACGGGGCATTACCTTGTGGTAATGCGGTCCTCGACGACGGCATTGATGGTGTGGTGGGCGGCGAGGTAGGCCTTCAGGCTGGCTGCGATGGAGACGCCGGTGTCCTCGGCGATGTCTTTCTGGTTGAAGATCTGGAAGTAGCCCAGGCTGCCGCCCGCGATGGGGCGCGTGGTGGCGACTTGATAGGTCTTGGAGGCGTCCAGTTCACTGCCGCCGACGCCGACCAGGGAGACTTTTTTGCCCTGAGACTGGTTCGGATTGTACCGGATTTGTAGGCCGGAAATCTGCAAAAAGCCCTCGAACGGCTCTGGGGCGCGGGACACGGACCGCTCGGCGACTTTGAGCAGTTGTGCCCCGGTCAGGTTCAGCACGACGACCGTGTCGCTGGGGTCGTCGGCGTAGTGCAGGGTGGACACGAGGGCGCTGACGTCGGCTTTGCCCGCCGGGACACTCGCGCTGCTGACGATCTCATCAGCGGCGACCAGGCCGATCAGTGCGTGCCCCGTCTGCCGGACGGCATCGGCGAGCAGGTTGCCGAGATTGGTCTCTTTCGTCGCCACGCCGGACCCGGACAGGGCTGTCTGCACCTGCACGGTGTCTTTGGACGCAAGCGGGGCAGCGTGAGCGCCCGGTGCGGTCGTGAGGGCCAGTAGACCGGCGAATGCAAGTGTAGGTTTCATGGTGTGCTTCCTGCGTTACGTGTCCTGAATCTTCTGTTCCTGCTGCCAGCGTAAGTAGTCGTCAATAAAGTCGTCGAACTCGCCGTTCATCACGCGCTGGATGTCGCCCGTCTCATGGGCCGTCCGAGTGTCCTTCACCAGCGTGTACGGCTGGAACACGTAGTTGCGGGTCTGATGGCCGAACGCGATGTCCTTGCGCTCGCCTCGCAGGCCGTCAATACTGTCCTTCTGTTCCTGTCGGGCGATCTCTAGAAGCCGGGCCTTGAGCGTTCGCAGGGCACGCTCGTAGTTCTGCAACTGCGACCGCTGATCCTGGCACGTGACCACGATCCCCGTCGGCAGGTGGGTCAGGCGCACGGCCGTCTCGTTCTTCTGGACGTTCTGCCCGCCCGCGCCTCGACTCAGTGTGTGCTCCCGCTTCAGGTCCTTGTCCGGGATGGTGACGTCTTCCACCTCAGCCACTTCGGGCACGACGTTGACGCCGGCAAACGACGTCTCGCGCGTCTTGTTGAACGGTGAGATGCGAACGACCCGGTGAATACCGCGCTCGCCTTGCAGCAGCCCGTAGGCGTTCTTGCCCTCGAACCGCAGCGACGTGCTTTTGAGGCCCGCCACGTCCCCCTCGACCTCGTCCATCAGTTCGGCCTTGAAGCCGTGCCGGTCGGCCCAGCGTAGGTACATCCGCTGGAGCATGGAAGTCCAGTCGTTGGCATCCGCGCCGCCCGCGCCGGCGTTGATCTCTAAGATGGCGGGTGCCCCATCGTGCGGCCCAGACAGCAGCGTCTCCACTTCCAGTTTGTCCAGCGCCTGGGCGATCCCCGCCAGTTCCGCTTCCAGATCAGGCGCGTACGATTCGGATTCGGCCTCCATGCCCGCCAGCTCGGCCATTGTTCGGGCGTCGTCCAGCCTGGCGCGGACGGCCTGCCACGGCGCGAGGCTTTCCTTGACCGTGTTCAGTCGCTGCATCTGCGCCTGGGCGGCGGACGAGTCGTTCCAGAACTCCGGCTGGGCGGCCTCCTCCTCCAGCGCGGCGATCTCGCGGGCACGGCCTTCCATGTCCAGCGGTCGGGTCAGTGATTCGAGCCGGGTATCGGCTCCTTCTATGGCTTTGACGACGTCTTCGAGCACTTCGTTCCCTCTGAGGATAGTATACCACACGAAGCCGACTGCTAGGGACGGGGCGTGCGCTGTCCTCTTTGGGGTATCATAGCCCTCAGCATTCCACTCATCTTCTCAGGAGACACGTATGGCCTCACCACTCAGCCCCGACCTAGACATCCGCATCGGCACCCTGGTCAGTGGCAATGGGGACGATCCCGCTGACTACATCAAGCAGATCCTGCCGCACGGATTCGAAAGCTTCTCGATCACCTTCTGGCAGCAGATCGGCGACAAAGACCTGCACCAACTGGCCGCCCAGGTCAAGGACGTCTTGGGCGATACGGGCGTCAAGATCAGCACGCTTGGCATCTTCGGCAACCCTCTAGAGACGACGGCGATAGACCAGGAGACCCTACGCGGCTGGGAGACTTTGATTGACCACGCGCACCTGTTCGGCGCGGACATCATCTCTGGTTTCACGGGGCGCCTGCGCGACCAGCCGCTGGACGCCTCCCTACCACGCTACAAAGAGGTCTTCGGCGAACTGGGGAAGCGGGCGGCAGACAAGGGTGTGCAGATTGCCTTCGAGAACTGCTGGATGGGTGGGGACTGGCAGCGGGGCGACTGGAACATCGCGCACAGCCCGGATGCCTGGGCCAAGATGTTTGACGTCCTGCCTTTGGACAACATCGGCCTAGAGTGGGAGCCATGCCATCAGATGGTGGCTCTGATAGACCCCATGCCGCAGCTCAACGAGTGGGTGCCCAAGATCTTCCACGTCCACGGCAAAGACGCGACGGTCCTGTGGGACGTCGTCAAGAAGCACGGGGTCGGCGGCAAAGCCCATTACGCCCACCACCGGACGCCCGGCTTCGGCGACAGTAACTGGACCGACATCATCAGCCTGCTGCGCCTGCACGGGTACACGGGCAGCATTGACATCGAAGGCTGGCACGATCTCGTGTACAAGGGCGACTTGGAGATGACCGGGCAGGTGCATGGCCTGAACTACTTGAAGGGCTCCCGGACGGCATTCGTGCCGAACCCGACGTAGGGTCTGCTTTATGGAAACGACGCACTGGCTAAAAGTGAAGGCAGAGCAAGGTGACTCGGATGCCCTATTCTGTCTGGGGTATCGGCTTGCTTTCGGTCGGAGCTACCCCCGACCTACCGATTGGCCCGCCATCGTTCGCTTCTGGCAGTAAGCGGCGGAGGCCGGTCATCGACGCGCACAGTTCTACCTTGGCGTCTGCTGTGACAACGGCAACGACGTCCCCCAAGACCTAACGGCCGCCACTGTCTGGTGGGAAAAAGCCGCCGCCAACGGAAGTGAGGCCGCCCAGTATAACCTCGCCTTCTGCTACCGCACGGGGGAGGGGGTCGAGCAGAACTTTGACAGGATGCTCCACTCGCTGTCCATAGGTGCAAGGGGAGGGGACCCAATGGCGCAGCGCGATCTGGGCGTCTCCTACCACGAGGGTTGGGGCGTCCTGGTAGACGATGTCCAAGCCGTCTATTGGTACAAGAAGGCGGCGGCAGGTTGTAACACGAGGGCGATGTACAACCTGGGCCTGTGCTGTGAGGCCGGAGACGGTGTTGCCGCTTCCACACGCTGGGTGCATTTCTGGTTCGGCAAGGCCATTACGCTGGGCCATCGCCAGGCACGAGTGCGGCTGAGGCGACTTGGTCTTTAACACACAGTTACCGCCCGATGACGATCCGAGCGAGGGCGACCGCCTGTACCTCGGCCGCTCCTGCCTCCAGGAGTATGTCGCGGCAGGCCATCAGTGACGCCCCGCTTTTGGCGATGTCATCCAAAAGCAGCACGCGCCGGCCTTCCACGAGGCCGGCGTCTTCTATCTGGATTGTCTCTCGGTGCAGGGTGCGGGTGCTGGGGCCGCCGAAGAGGATCTTGCGGATGGTGGCGTGGCGGACCAGGCAGCCGGTGGCGTCTACGCGGCCGTTCCGGGCCAGCCGCTAGGCGAGGGTGCGGACGGGCCAGAAGGCCTGATAGGCCCGGTGCGGCGGCCCGGTGGCGAGGGATATGTCTGAGTCAAGCATGGGGTCCAGCGTCTCGAACAGCTGGTCCGGCGGCCACTGACGCTCGCGAGCCAGGGCCGACATGAATCGGGGGCAGCTCGAAGCGGGGACGACCAATCAAATTCGGGACGGACGCTCGTGGGTTGGTCACGGAGGAGACGTGCGATGGCCGGTGCGCTCCAAGGGTTTCCACAGAAGCTGAGGTGGGAAGGAACCAGCATGGATGAAGTAGACGAACTGCTGACACTGCTCAAAGAAGGCCGGTCCGACGAAGAGCGGGCGGACGCCGCCGACGTCCTGGGCGAGATCGGGGACGGGCGGAGCGTCACCTCGCTGCTGGCGGCGCTTGCGGATGACACGCCGGTCGTGCAGATCAGCGCCGCTCTGGCCCTGGGCGAGATGCGGGCGCTCAAGGCCGTGGAGCCGTTAGTCCTGACGCTGGGAGCCGAGGACGCCGACCTGCGCGGAGCGGCATGTCTTGCGTTGGGGCAAATCGGGGACGTGCGCGGCGTTGAAGGGCTGATGGCACTGACGGCGGACCCGGCATCGGCCGTGCGGGGCGCGTCGGCCTGGGCGTTGGGCGCTCTGGGCGACGTGCAGGCGTGGGACGCACTGGAGCGCCTGAGCCGCTCGGAAGGGGATTCGGAGTCTGGGCTGGCGGCGCGGGAGGCTCTGGCAAAAATCAGAGCGATGCTGTGACAAATTTCACATGATGGGTGTGACTCAGGAGGGTCTAAGTGAGTGGAGGTATACTTGCGGCATGACTCCTACCTGCCCCATTGCAACAGCCCGCACCGACAGCCCAAGTGGGGCCTGACCGTCTGCGGCAGCCAGAAGCATCGCTGCCGTGGCTGCAAACTCACCTACACGCCCGACCCTAAGAAGAACGGCTACCCTGCCGATCTACGACGCCAAGCCGTCCTTATGTCTGTGGAGGGTCTCAATCTGCGCCGCATCGCCCGCTTGCTCTTGGTCAACCACCAGTCGGTCGCCAACTGGCTCAAGGCTTACCACGACGCTTTGCAAGTTCAGCACCCGCAGACGCTCCAGCCGAAGCAGGCGCAGACGGTCAAGCTCGACGAGCTGTACACCTTCGTTGGCTCAAAAAAAGGCGCGTCTACATCTGCACGGCCGTAGACCGGGCCACCCACAGTCTCGTCAGCTGGGCGGTGTTGGCTGGGCAGTGGTGGAGGAGCGCAACTGGGACGTGCTCCAGGGCGTGGTGGACCGGGCCCCGGCTGCCAGGTCCTACTTCAGCGATGGGTTCAACGTGTACCCAAC
>JAYTRQ010000757.1:0-2784 GCA_043746125.1 Armatimonadota bacterium
TACGAGCCTTTCCGCAGGGCCACGCGGGTCAGTCCACCTGGAATGATTGTGATGGTCTCGCCCATCAGGATGTAGGGCCGCAAATCAATGTGCCGTCCCTCGAAGCCGCTGACGTCGGCCACGAACGCGGGGGCACGAGAGATCTGGACAAGTGGCTGGGCGACGAAATTGCGCGGGTCGGCCTTGATCTGGGCGGCGAACGAGTCCTGCTCGGCCTTCGTGGACTGCGGCCCCATCAGCATCCCGTAGCCGCCCGCCTCGTTGGCGCTCTTGACGACCAACTTGTCCAGATTCTGCAAAATGTGGTCGCGCTGGGCGTCATTCGAAGACAAAAACGTCGGCACGTTCGGCAGCAGCGCGTCCTCGCCCAAGTAATACTTGATCATGGCCGGCACGTAGGCATAGATGACCTTGTCGTCGGCGACACCCGTCCCGACCGCGTTAGCGAGGGCGACGTTGCCGGCCCGGTAGGCGTTCACCAGGCCCGGCACGCCTAGCGTGGAGTCGGGCCGGAACGTCAGCGGGTCCAGGAAGTCGTCGTCAATGCGCCGGTAGATGACGTCCACCCGCTGCGGCCCGCGCGTGGTCTTCATCCAGACGATATTGTTCTCAACGTATAAATCCCGGCCTTGCACCAGGTCAATGCCCATCTGCTGGGCTATGAATGCGTGTTCGAAGTAGGCAGAGTTGAACTCGCCCGGCGTCAGCAGCACAACGGTGGGGTCGTCTATGGGGCGCGGCGACACGTAGCGCAGGTTGGTAATGAGCTGGGAAGTGTAGTGGTCCACGGCCAGAACGCGGTTCTCGCGGAACAGGCCGGGGAAGATGCGCGTCATCAGCATCCGGTTTTGCAGCAGGTACGAGACGCCGGACGGCGAGCGCAGGTTGTCCTCTAGAACGTAATAATCGCCTTTGTCGTCCCGAACCAGATCCGTCCCGCAGATGTGTACGTAGACGTCTTTGGGCACGGAGACGCCCAAAAACTCGCGCCGAAAGTGCTTGGCGTTGACGACGAGTTCGCGCGGCACGACGCCGTCTCTGAGGATCTTCTGATCGTGGTAGACGTCGTGCAGGAAGAGGTTGAGGACGTGCAGGCGCTGGACCAGGCCGCGCTCAATGCGCTCCCACTCGCGGTGCGTCATAATGCGCGGGACCAGATCCACGGGCATGGTCTTTTCCAGGCCCTGACCATCGCCGTAGACCGTGAAAGTGACGCCCTGATTGAGCATACTCATCTCGGCCATCTCGGCCCGTTGCCGGAACTCGCGGGCGTTGAGGGAGGACAGCGTGGCGTGGAGGCTCTTGTAGTGAGGCCGGGGCACCCCGGCGCTCTCAAACATCTCGTCATAGAACCCGTCGAGGGTGTAGTGGTCGAAGAGGGACATGAGGTAGGCGACGTGCTCCTTACGGGTTGACCCTTGCGGGGGTAACGTTAGGCCACGCATCATCGCGAGGGGTAGGTCTATTATACCCGTCCGAGGAGGAGTCTGTAAACGGGGGAGAGGATGGGTGAAGTGAACCCCTCATCCCTGCCCTTGCCGCCGCAGCAGATAGATGAAGAATGGCGCTCCCAAGAAGGCCGTCACGATGCCGACTGGCAGTTCGCGCCCGTCCGGCAGGACGCTCCGGGCCAGCGTATCCGCCCACACCATCAAGATGGCCCCCCCGACGGTTGCCAGGGGCAGTACGATCCGGTGGTCAGGCGTCCGAGCCAGCCGCCGGGCGATGTGCGGTGACATCAGGCCGACGAACCCAATAATGCCGGCGAACGCGACCGTCGCGGCCGTCAGCAGCGAACCGGTCACGATCAGCACGGTCTTGAACCGTTCTGTCTCTACCCCCAGTTGCTGTGCCGACTCCTCGCCCAGCGCGAACAGGTTCATCGCCCGCGCCTCTACCAACAGAATAAGCAGGCCGATAACAAGGAAACCCGCCGTCGCCCCGCACTGCCCCAGAGTGGCATCTTGCAGAGACCCGTTCAGGCGGAACTGCAAATACTGGGCATCATTCGGGTGGCTGAATTGCAGCAGCAGGCTGGAAATACCCCCCAGAAACGCACTAATGACGACACCCGCCAGCAGCAGTGACGTTACCTGAACGCGTCCCTGCCGCCGCGCGAGCGTATAAACGACCGTCATGGCTGCGACCGCCGACCCGAACGAGGCCAGCGGCAGGCCCAGCCCCCCCAGGGCCATCTCGCCGTGGGCTAACAGGGTCGCCTCCGCGCCGACCGATGCTCCTGCCGACACGCCCACCAAGTAGGGATCGGCCAGTTGGTTGCGTAGAAGAGCCTGGAACGCGACCCCGGCGGCGGCTAAGGAGGCACCAACCAGGGAGGCGAGAAGGGTGCGTGGAAGCCGTGACTCCCAGATCACGCGCGTCTGCCAGGGGATGTTGTCACTGTCCAGGTTCGCCGGGCCGCGCCGCAGGGCCGCCCAGACTTCGGCGGGCGAAAGGTGAACCTGCCCGATACCGGCTGCGACAATCAGGGAGGCCGCGAGCAGTAGGGAGAGGAGCAGGAAGAGGGAGGTCCCCCGGCTCCCAATTCTAAGGGAGTAGGAAGTAGGGGAGGCGTTCATCGCCCGTGCAGCGCCTTCGCCACCAGAATCAGTCCATCCGCCAGGCGCGGGCCGGGCCGGGACGTCAGATCCGGCGGCAGGGCGGCGATCCGTTTGGCCCGAACGGCAGGCAGATGACTTAGAAGCGAGTCGGAATGGAACGCCGCCAGCGTGCCCGTATCGCCCAGGATGACGTCCGGCGGATAGGCTAGGACTTGCTCTTTGG
>JAYTRQ010000758.1:0-2772 GCA_043746125.1 Armatimonadota bacterium
CCACGCCGTCTACCCGCCCGCCGAGGACGTGTATTCGGCCTTTCAATTGGCCCCCTTCGACGACATCCGCGTCTTCCTGCTGGGCCAGGACCCCTACCACGGGCCAGGCCAGGCGCACGGCCTGTGCTTCTCCGTCCGTCCTGGTGTTGCGACGCCGCCCTCCCTCGTCAATATCTACAAAGAACTGCGTGACGACCTGGGCTGCCGCATCCCGAACAACGGCTTCCTCGTGCCGTGGGCCGCCCAAGGCGTCCTGATGCTCAATGCCGTGCTGACGGTGCGCGCCCACACGCCGAACTCCCACAAGGGCAAGGGCTGGGAGACCTTCACCGACAGCGTCATCCGCCACGTCAGCGCCCGCCCCGACCCCGTCGTCTTCGTCCTCTGGGGCGGCTACGCCCAGAAGAAGCTGCCGCTCATTGACGTTACGCGCCATGCCGTCGTCCAGTCCGTCCACCCCTCGCCGCTGTCCGCCCGCAACGGCTTCTTCGGCAGCAAGCCTTTTTCCCAGATCAACGCCGCCCTGCGCGGCTTCGGGAATCCGGAGATAGACTGGCAGATCCCCGACCTGTAAGCTGTGAGCGGGCCAGCTACCGGGGACGTGGTATAATAAACACCAAGGGCAACCAGATCGGAACTCGCGCTGAGACGGCCTGTGTCCATATCCCCTTGCCGGCGGTCAGCAAACTCTGAGGATGATAGTTGTAGATGCAGTGTCCCAAGTGCGGTTATGTGCTCACCCCCTTCGAGGTGGATTGTCCCAGATGTAAGATCTTCGACTGGTTTGTGTCCGTCCCGCCGGAGGTAGCCCCGACTGAACCCGAGGGCGTGGACGCCTCCGCCGCATCGGAAGTGGACAGTCCGGCGGCGGTCCCCGAAGTGCCTTTGGCCTCAGAACTTGTAATCAGAGACACCAACCCTAACGCCGCGCTCGTCCCATGCCCCCTCTGCCAACACCCCGTCAGCCCCCGCGCCCTTCAGTGCCCGAATTGCGGGCATCCGATGGCATCGCCATCGGCGAAGCCGGAGGCTACCAAGCCCGTCGCAGCCGCCCGGCCGGTTGCGGCTGTAAAGCCTGCCGCGTCGGCATCGCCAGTACCTCCGGTTCGCGAGATCATCCCGCCTCCCCCCCAAATCGTCGCCGCCTCCCCGCCGCCCCGCCCGATCGCCGCCCCCACCGTGGCTGTGTCACGGGTCGCTGCGCCCAGGGAGGCGCCCCCGATTCGGGTCCCCGAGGTCCGCCTTGAGCCGCAGATGGTCACCGAGACGTACCCCGAGAAGCGCGTTTCCTACAAACCGCTGGTGCTTGCGGCTTTCGGTCTAGCTGTCGTCGTCTGCACCTGCTGGCTGATCGTCAGCCTCTCGAAGACGGGCCGCAACCGCACCGATGAATCCTCCCCGCTTCTGGCACAGGCGAGCCGACTGATCTCGCAGGCGGACGCCGACGCCGCGCGGTTCCAGCAGACCGACCTGACGCCTGAGCAGGCCACCGCGTCGCTCCAATCCCGGACGACCCAGTATCAGGAAGTGCAGCGACTTTGTCAGGCCGCCACCTCATCGGGTGCCGACCAGATCACTCGGCTGCGGGACCAGCAGGCGGCGACCCATGGGCTGCATCAGGTCCAGGCGGATACCGAAGCGCAGTCAGCCAGACTCCTGACGGCCGAGATCGGCGCGAGCATTGCCCTCTACAAACACGAGACGCTGACGGACACGCAGGAGGCCGGCATCCGGGCGAAGCTCCGGAACTCAGAGTGCATGAGCTTCTTTCCGGGCCGCGTCGTCGCAAACCCCGTCTTCCGGGACCGGACGTTTATTGACCGCCGGGGCGGCGATTATTACCAGGACTGCTGGGTGCGCGCACTTAAAGCCCATCCGCGCTATGTCGCCCTCACCAGTTGGAACGGCTGGGACGAGCAGACGGCCATCGAGGACTCGACCGACTGGCGCGATCACTACGGGCTGGCCTGCCCGAACTGGTATCGCCAGATCACCAAAGGCTACGCCTACCTGCGCCTCCATCTACTGCTCCACGGCTTCTACTACAAGGACGCCGCACGGCCGGACGTCTACTACTGCACGAGGCACCTGAAACTGGTACACGTCCCCGAATACCCGCACCAACTGCCGACGATCTTTGCACCGGAAGGTTGGCTGGATCGTGTCCCGAAACTGCCGTGGACAGGCAAGTTGGAGCCGGAGCCATGATGCTTTCCCAGATCAATGCCGCCCTGCGCGGCTGGGGCAAGCCTGATCTCTACAGCCTCCCAAATCGGGAGATACGATGAAAGATGCCTTGGTTTTCTTCATGCTCATTTTGCTGGGCTTTCCCTTGGGGGCGGTGTTTGCGGTCTTCCTGCGCTGGTTGAGCCGCCAGAAAAAAGACCTTCGCAATCGGCAAGGCGTCGCGAACGGTTGGGTAGGGTTAGCGGGCGCTGTTATCATCAATCTGTTGATGGCCGCACTGCACGCTTTCCAGCACGACCCACGCGCAGTGCAGAGGGAAATTGTTGAGGCTGCGATCTTTGCCTCTCTGTTCTTTGGGGCCTGGGCAGAGGCGCGACGCTTCCAGAAGGAGCTTTGAATGAGGAGCGACGGCAAGCCCCGAGACGGCAAAGGGCAGCCCCGAGCAGGGGAGCATTCGATGAGCATAGACATCACACCCACCGACGACTATGTGCTTTACGCCGACACGAAGAAGTCCCTGAGCGGCCTCAACAAGCGGATGCTCTTTTTTCTGCTGCCGCTCGTGGTGCTGTCGTTTGTCTTTTG
>JAYTRQ010000759.1:0-2768 GCA_043746125.1 Armatimonadota bacterium
TTCTTGATTGACGTGACAGCCGCGCTCGTTGACCGGGCCATGACGCTGGCCGAACGCCACGGGCTGCGCGGCTATGACTCGGTACAGCTTGCGGCAGCAATGGAACTGCGCGAGCAATGCCTCACCTCCGGCTTGCCCTCGCCCCTGTTCGTCACCGCCGACCTGGAACTGAGCGCGTCGGCGCGGGCCGAAGGTCTGACCGTGGAAGATCCTAACCTCCACTAAACTCCCTCTCTTTGACAACCGACTCCCCGATAGGCTATACTCTGAGGGAATGCGCCTCAAGAAACTGCAATTACATGGGTTTAAGACCTTCGCCGACAAGACCGAAGTGGAGTTCGCCGACGGCGTGACGGCTATCGTCGGGCCGAATGGGAGCGGTAAGTGCGTCACGGGCGACACGCGCGTCACCCTGGCCGATGGGCGCGACGTGCCGATCCGGGACCTCGTGGATAAGGCTCTCGCCTCGTCGTCGGTCGAGACCATGGACGACGGCTGGCTCACCCGGCAGAACCCGGACGGCCTCCAGATACTTTCCCTCAACCCCAAGACGCTCCGATTGGAGCCGCGCCCCATCGCAGGCTTCATCAAAAGAAGCGCCCCAGATCATCTGCTGCGCGTCCGCACCCGCGCCGGGCGGGCGGTGACGGCGACGCCCACGCACCCCTTCTTTACACTGGAAGAGGGGTATCTGAAGGCGCTGACGGCGGCACAACTGACGCTGGGGCAGCGAGTCGCTCTGCCGCGCCGCCTGCCGGTGACGCCGCCGGAAGCCTTTCCGGCTCTGCCCAACCCAGTGTCTCTGTTCGCGGCTGGGGACAATGTCTTTGTCCCGCCCTCGGACGCGCTGCGGGCTTGGGCGGACCTGAGCCGGACGGAATTCGGGACGTGGGCCGCCTGGCGACTTGAGGCGGGCACTTCGAGCACCCAACTCAAGGGCCTGTTGGACGGGCAGGGAGTCAACACCGCCACCCTGACGAGTCTGGCCCGAGCCGCGGACGTCGCCATTCCCTTTGACGGGAGGCTGAAATCGCGCGGCACGAGTGAGTTCCGCCTGCCGCCAAGGCTGACGCCGGACCTGGCGCGTTTCCTCGGCCTGCTCATCGCTGAAGGCCGGAACAATGGCAACGGCGTGGTCTGGTTTGTGAACACCGACCCCGCGATCAATGCGGACTACGAGCGGCTGGCGCAAGAACTGTTCGGGTTGAGCGTCAGCCAGAAGAAGTACAAGCCCGGCGTCGTGGACAGCCTGATCTTCTCCCGGACGCTGGGGCAGGTTCTGCATCACGTGTTCGGCTTCCGCACGGACACCTCCTCGGCCGAGAAGACCATCCCGCCGCAGGTGTTTGACGCGCCCGCCTCGGCACAGTGGGCCTTTCTGTCGGGGCTGTTTGAGGGCGACGCCTACGTCTGCGTCCGCCCGACCTCGGAAAGTCGGCGGGCCGTGGCCTACCTGGAATACGCGACGGCCAGTCGGCGTCTGGCGGAACAGACGATCTCGCTCCTGCTCCGGCTCGGGATATTCGCCACGCTCCGGCCTAAACTGAAGTGCGCTACCAACACGGTCGAGAAGCGCAAGCGCACGTACTACTCCGTGATGATCTATGGCACGGAGCAGCTTAGGGCGGCTGCAAGCCATCTGGAGTTCGTTGGCGACAAGCAGGTGAGGCTCTGCGCCATGCGGGTCCTCCCGGCTGTGGGCAATCCCAACCATGATCTGGTCCCCGGCGCGACGCCGCTCGTCAAGGAGTGCGTGAAACAGGCGGGGTTCAAACTCAAGCCGGTGCGACGCCTGTACCCAAAGGTCGCCGCGTACGTCGAGAACCGGTGTGAGGCTAGCCGTCAGGGCATCGCGGAGAGCGCCGCCGCGATCCGCCGGCACGGCACCACCGTTAGTCAGGCGCGGATGGCCTTGACGCATCTGGACCGGCTCGCAGCGTCGGACGTCTACTGGGACGAGGTCGTCAGCATTGAGCGGGTCGAGCCGCCGGACACGTGGGTCTACGACCTGAGCGTGTCGGGGACGCACAACTTTATCGCCAACGACGTCATCGTCCACAACAGCAACGTTGGAGACGCGATCCTCTGGGTGCTGGGCGAGCAGAAGGCGTCCGCCCTGCGCGGGGTCAAGGCCACCGACGTCATCTTCTCCGGCAGCGAGGGGCGGCGGGCGATGGGCATGGCCGAGGTCTCGCTGACCGTGGACAACGCCGACGGGACCCTGCCGGTCGAGTTCAGCGAGGTCACCGTCACCCGCCGGGCCTACCGGACGGGCGAGGGCGAGTTCTTCATCAACAAGGTCCCCTGCCGGCTCAAGGACATCTACGAGCTGTTCTTAGACACGGGCGTGGGCCGCGAAGCCTACTCGCTCGTCAATCAGGGGCAGATAGATGCCGTCCTGTCGGTCAACCCGGAGGACCGGCGCGGGCTGTTTGAAGAGGCGGCGGGGATCAAGAAGTACCGGGTCAAGAAGCGCGAGGCCCTGCGGAAGCTGGAAGCGACCGAGGGCAACCTGACGCGCATCCGGGACATCCAGTCGGAGATCGTCGGCCGGGTCGAGCCGCTCAGGCGGCAGGCGGAGCGGGCCGAGAAGCATCTGGCCCTCAAAGACCGGCTGCGGGCCATTGAGAGCAGCCTGCTCATCGTGGATCTGCGCTTTGCGGAGTGGGAAATGACGTCCGCGAGGCAGGCGCGGGAAGCGGACCAGGAAAGCGTGATGGGGCAGACAGCCCGGATCGCCCAGGCCGAGGAACGTGCCCAGGACGTCG
>JAYTRQ010000760.1:0-8646 GCA_043746125.1 Armatimonadota bacterium
GCGTTGTTGCATAATTCAGCGTCCATGCCATGAATGGCACGGCTAACCGGCTCTCAGCCAAGAAGTACCGCTTCGCGGCACTAAGAGCGCCCGGATTTAACCTCCGCGAAGCGTGGGTTTCTGGCGTCCGCGTCGGTTAGCCGTGCGTTTCAACGCATGGACGCTGAATTATGCTCGTTCCGGTTGGGCAATGTCAGTGACGAGCTTGGTTATCGTAACGCTGTTCCAGTGTCACCGGATTGATCTCCTGATGGCGGCTATTATACCCGCCTGATGCTCCATTATGGCTAAGGCGTCACCGCTTGGGCTACCACAGGCTGACGCGCCTGTTGCAAACGCTTCTGGAAGTCGGCGACCGCCAATCGGCCCGTGATCCGCAGCGACTTGATCTCGTGACCGCTGGGGGCCAGTAAGACAATCGTCGGAAGGCTGCCGAAGCCGTATTGCTTTTGCAAGCTGACGCTGGCCGGGCTGTTCCACTGAGTCAGGTCTGCCCGAAGCGTCACGAAATCGCCCGCCAGCGTCGGCGCGACTTTGCCGTTCTCGAACACGTCATGCTCGATTTCCTTGCAGTTGACGCACCAGGCGGCGGTGAAGTCTATGACGATGGGCTTGCCCGAGCGGGCTGCGTCGGCGAAGGCGGCGGGGCTGTAGGCGGCCCAGACGGCAGTGGGAGCCGCTTGGGCCGCGGAGGGGGTACCATTGCGGTCCAGGAAGCGGGTGAACGTACTCGGCGAAAGCACTCCGGCGACTTTATCGACCACTGTCCCGGTCTGCGGGTTGACTACGCCGTACAGAGGCAAAGCGACGTCGTCAAATTTGGCCTGTTCCAGTTCCTGGTTCTTGTTTCCGTCCCTCCCGCCATCTGTATAAAGCTGCACCCGGACGTACTTGGCGAGTTCCGCCTGCACGCCCGGTCGTGGGAATACGTTCTTCTCGTTCAGGCGGCAGTTCGTACAGGTGTAACCCGTAAAGTCTACCAGAAGAGGCTTTCCCTCGGCCTTCGCTTGGGCCACAGCGGTGTCATAGTCTGAAAGCCAGGGCAAGCCTTCCGACACAGCGCTCGTCGCCCCGCCATAACCGGCCGGCGGCAGGAATGCACCCAATAAAGGGCTAAGTTGGCGTCCCGTGAGGCCCCAGAAGCAGTACAAGGCGCCCAGCAGAAACAAAGCTGAGAAAGCCGCGCGGGGCGGCGGGACGCGGGTGCCGGGCGCTTCCAGTTCGGCCACGATGCCGAACCGGAGCGGCCCCCACAAGTAGAGAGCAGCCCCGAGCAAGATCACGGCCCAGGCCGCCAGCAGGACGGGCTGGGTCAAGAGCTTCCACTGCCACACCTGGTCGGCATTGGACAGGAACTTGAGGGCGGCGGCCAGTTCGATGAATCCCAGCGTCGCCTTCACCCGCGCCAACCAGATGCCGCCTTTGGGGATGCGCGAGATCCACTGAGGAAAAGCCGCGAAGACGAGGAACGGCGACACGAAGGCCAGGGCAAAGACCGCCGTCCCCAGTAGGGGGCGGAATCGCTCGCCGGAGGCGGCCGATACGAGCAATGTCCCGACGAACGGAGCGGTGCAGGTGAACGAGGCCAGCACGAACGTGACGCCCAGCAATAAGAGGCCAAACGTTCCGCCATGCCGTTTCGCTGTCGCCTGCATCGCCGTCAGGTTGGCAGGTAGGGTAAGCTGGATCGTCTCGAAGAACGATAGGGCAAACACGACGAAGACGACGAAGATGCCTAAATTGACCCACGGATTGGCCGCGACCTTATTAATGCCTGTTGCTCCGACCGTCGCCGTGACGATGCCGCCGAGGGCGACGTACAGTGCGACAATGCCCAAGGCATAGCCGGTTGAGAGCCGCACCAGCTTCCCCTTATCGCCATCGGCTTGTTTGACAAAGCTGGTCAGTGTGATGGGGATGAGTGGAAAGACGCAGGGCGTAATGAGGGCGAGTAGGCCCGCACCGAGCGCGGCGAGGAGGAACAGCGGAAGCCCTCCGGTCCCGGCTCCCCCAGAATTGGGGGTGGGGGGAGACCCAGAGTATTCAGGCCGAACCGCACCGGCAGTCACTTGAAACGCGACTGGGACGATCGCGTCGGTGGGCGGCAGACAGACCCTCTCGTTGCAAGTCTGATAGTGAAGCGTGATCGAAGAGGCGCCGACTGCCGAGACGCGGAACTGCCGTTGGAACGTGGCCGTGTCGGCGTGGAAAGCGACTTGCCTCTGGAAGTTCGCGTCAAACTGGCTCTTGGGGGCGTCTTCTGTAGTCGGTCCAATCGGATCGGAGCCAGGGAAAGACCGTATCTCTGTCGCCGCCGGGCCATTGTCCGCTGGCACGACTGAGTAGACGTGCCAGCCAGAGTCTACGGTAGCATGGACCGTGACGGTCACGACCTCGCCGGGGTGCGCGGGAGACGGGCTGACGGAAGCAGTGAAGTGGATGGGCAGCGGCGTCCCAGCTGTCACGGTGACAGCTAGGAGCAGGAAAAGCCAGAGAGAGAGCAGTCCACGCAGGAAGGCGTTCATTTCACAGTCACAGACGCTCGCACCTGAGCGGACGCGGGAGGGTAGCAGGACTTGGCATCACAGCCCTGAAACGCGAGTGCGCCCGCCAGGGCCACCCTGCCCGGCTTGGCTGTCCTGGCGACTGTGAACGGGACGGAAATCACCGCCCGGCCCATGTAAACGAGCAGAGGCTTGGGCGAGTAGGAAACTTTGACTGACTTAGCGACCGGGTATCTCGGCTGCCCGAACGTGACGCCGTGCCCGCTCTGCCCAGTGAACTCAGTCGCGATATAAGCCGGGTCGTTCGGCTTGTTCGCATTGATATGGTACTGAGGGCCGACGTTCACTGTTACCAGCAAGACGCCCTTGCCGCCGGGTGCGACGGCCGCAGACTTCGCGGCGGCTGTGACGGTCGCCACTTTGGGCGCTCCATACTGTGCCTGGGCACTGGACAATAGAAGCAGCACCAGCGCGGTGGACAGACACAAAGCAGAAGTTTTGGGCGTTTGCATACCCTCTATAACCGCGAAAACCGGGTGAGAAGTTCCGTTACGACTTCAAGAGATCACGCACGGCAGCGCCGATGTTTGGGGCACGCATAAAGGTCTCACCAACGAGGATAGCCTTTGCGCCGGCCTGCGCCACCCGCGCGACATCGGCGGGCGTCTTGAGGCCGCTCTCGGCGACAATCAGCCGGTCCGACGGCACAAGGGCTGCAAGTCGTTCTATAACGCCCAAGTCCGTGACAAACGTACTCAGATCCCGGCTGTTGATGCCGAGGATCGCCCGATTCGGCACAGCCGCAATCGCTTCCAGAGCGGCGCCCAATTCCGGCTCGGTGTGAACTTCTATCAGCACTGCCATGTTCAGCCCGTGAGCATCCATCAGCATCCGCCCCATACCCTCCACCGAGAGGCAAGCCGCAATCAGCAGGATCGCATCGGCCCCCAACGCGCGGGCCTCATAGACCTGATATGGGTAAAGTGTGAAGTCCTTGCGGAGTACGGGGATCGTAACTGCCTCTCGAGCGGCTAATAGATAGTCGTCGTGGCCCTGAAAAAACTTCTCGTCTGTCAAGACGGACAGGCAGGATGCACCAGCCTCTTGGTAGATGAGCGCGATCTGGGCGGGGTCGAAGTCTGCCCGGATGATGCCGGCGGAGGGTGAGGCTTTTTTAACTTCGGCGATCAGTGCAACACTGTCTTGACGTGGTGCTTGCAGGGCCGCCAGAAAGTCGCGGGGTGGTGGAGCGGCTTTGGCGCGTGCCGCGATCTCTGCGGGGGGGACGAGCGCCATCCGCGCCTCCACTTCCAGCTTCTTGTGCTGGACGATCTCTTGTAGGACTGATGCGCCGCTATGCATGGGTGAATTCCTTCAAGCGCGTGAGCGTGTCGAAAGCCGCGCCGCTGTCTATCAGAGCTGCCGCCCGCTCCATGCCCGCCTCCAAACTCTCCTCTACGCCTGCGACCAGCAGAACGCCCGCTGCGTTCAGCAGGACGATGTCGCGCTTCGGTCCCCGGTCCTTGCCCTTCAAGACATGGAGCAGGATGTCGGCGTTCTCGGCCGGGCTTTCGCATCCGGCCAGATGTTCAATGGTCGTCCGCGCCAATCCTAAGTCCCGCTTGGCGTTGAGCGTGTACGACGTCACGTGCCCATCTTTGAGTTCGCTGATGGCCGTTTCGCCCAGCGTGGAAAGTTCGTCCAGGCCGTCCAGGCCATGCACCAGGAGCGCTCGGTGACTGCCCAGATGCCGCAGGACGTGGGCCAGCTTCTCGCAGACCGCGCTGTCGTAGACACCGATGAGCTGAACGGACGCTCCGGCCGGGTTGGTCAGCGGCCCCAGCATATTGAAGATAGTGCGGATGCCGATCTCCTTGCGCGGGCCGGCCGCGTACTTGAACGACGGGTGCATGGAGGGCGCGAACAGGAACCCGATGCCGACCTCCTCCACGCACTTCCCCACCTGGGCCGGCGGCAAGTCTAGTCTGACGCCCAGCGCCTCCAAGACGTCCGCGCTACCGCACTTGCTAGTCGTCGCTCGGTTGCCGTGCTTGGCGACGGCCAGCCGCCCATCGGCGGCGACCACCAGGGCGGCGGCCGTGGAGACATTGAATGTCTTGAGCGTATCGCCGCCCGTGCCGCAGGTGTCCACGACGACCTTATCCGTGTGAACCGGGACGAAGACGGCGTATTCGCGCATGATGCGGGCGAACCCGGTGATCTCCTCTATTGTTTCGCCCTTCATGCGGAGGGCGACGGCGAGGGCGGCGATCTGGGCGGGCGTGGCCGTGCCCTCCATGATCTGCCGCATGACATTGGCGGCCTCGGTCTCAGAAAGATCATTCCCGTCAATCAGATGCTGGATCGCGTGTTTCATAGGTCTTTGGCTTTGAACTTAGCCCGTTTCGCCCGCAGGCGGGCCGCTTCATTCTTGGCTGAGTAAATGACGCGGCGCAGGGACGCGACCATCGGCTTCCTTGTTGTGGTTGTCATTTGCCTGATTCTCTAACCCGCAAGTCTTTGGAAGCCACCCGCAAAAGATGGGCGGCCTGTTTATGTCCATATCTCTCAGCGTCGTCCAAGGGTGTACTTCCGAACTCGCTCTTGATGCGCGGATCAGCACCTAAGCCAAGCAGCGTGTTGATAACGTCAAGCCGCCCTTTCACAGCCGCGTTGTGCAAAGGCGTGTAGCCCATGTCTCCGGCGGCGTTGACGCCTGCGCCAGAGGCCACCAGCAATACGATCTCGTCTCGGCCACCGTAGCTTGCCACGAGATGTATAAGAGCATCACCGTCTGAGCGCGGCTGGTTAATGTCACTCAAATCTAGCTCCGCAAACTCCCAGTGGCGGCGCTGGTATTTTGCGACTAGCTCTTGGAGGGCTGTCTGTACTTCCATCGCCTGCCGCCTCTCAGCCTATCACGAGTTAATCAGCCCCCGCACCAACTCGGCTCGCTCCGGCTCGCCCTGCTCGTCCAACGCCTCCGCATCCAGGCGCAACTGCCCAGCTAATGGCGGGTCGGCCCTGGCCTGCACGTCCGCCCGCAGGGTGTCCAGCGTGGTCGCGTTCACCGACGTCTCCAGGGGCGGCTTGCTGGGCAGGCTCTGGTAGAAGAACGATGCCAGAGGCTCCGGCAGGGCCTCCACGTGGCCGTCATCGTGCTGGATGGAGAGGGACAGGACGCGGGCGTCCAAAGCGACGGGGTGGACGTTCGGCTGGCCAAAGCGCCAGCGGTAGGCGTTCAGGAATCGGCGCAGGATCTCCTGACCGGTGGCGAAGGCCGACGCGCGGAGGTCTTCCGTGTCCTCGTCACCGGCCAACGTCTGCTCCATCACGAGGCGCAGGGTCTTCCCGGTCCACCAGGCCCATTCGCCGAAGATGCCCTGGCCGTCCGTGCCTTCGCTGAGGGAGGGCGGGAAGAAGAGCGTTGAGTCGAAGCCGTTCAGCGTGACGATGAGCGGGTCCACGTCCGGGCCACGGGCGCAGAAATCTAGAGTAAAGGGCAGTTCGATCAAGGCGTCGGCGAGGAGTTTCATAGGACCAACAGTTCTGGGGGAATGGCTTCGTTGAAGACATGGGCCGTGCCGTCGTCGGACACGGTGAGGATGTTTTCCAGGCGGACGCCGAAGCGGCCCGGCAGGTAGATGCCCGGCTCGACCGAGAAGCAGTGGCCGGGCTGGAGCCTGGTGTAGTTGCCAGAGAGTATGTAGGGCGTCTCGTGGTCGTCCAGGCCAATGCCGTGGCCAGTGCGGTGGATGAAGAACTCGCCGTAGCCCGCGTCCGCGATGACCTGACGCGCGGCGGTGTCGACATCATGCGCGGTCGCGCCGGGCTGGACGGCGGCGACGGCCGCCTGATACGCTTGGTACACGACGTCGTAGACGCGCCGGGCCTCATCCGTGGCCTCGCCGACAGCGACGGTCCGGGTGATGTCGCCGTGGTAGCCGTCGGTCATGGCCCCGAAGTCTAAGATGACTACGTCGCCAGCCTTGATCTTCGTTTTGCCCGTGTTGTGGTGTGGGGACGCCCCATTTGGCCCGGCCCCGACGATGGGCGCGAACGAGTCTTGATTTCTCTGCCGAGCAAGAGTCTGACCAATCGCGAGGGCCACCTCCATTTCGCTCGTGCCGACCTGACAGGCCGCGTAGGCGACCGGGATGAGGGCGTTTGTGGCCTCCGCCGCCCGCTGCAAGGCGGCGAGTTCCAGGCCGTCCTTGACGGCCCGCAGCGGCGTCAGGGCCGATCCGGCCAGCTTCAGGAGGGCGGTCGGCATCATCTCTTGGAGTTTGAGCGCGAACCGGGCCGGCATGTCGTCGTCGAGGCCGACGATGCCGATGTCCAGCATCAGGTCCTTGAAGAGTGGTCCCGTCACGGCCTCCCAGCCCTGGGCGTCATCCCACACCCGCACGTCCGACACCCCGGCGGGGTTCTGCCGCGCCTGCTCGGCGTTGAGCGCGGGCGTGACAAACAGCCAGGGCCGGTCATCCGGGATGACCAGGGCGAGAAAGCGCGACCCCGGCTCCGAAAAGCCCGTCAGATAGCGCATCGCCGCGCCCGGCGTCAGGACGAGCGTATCCAGGCCGTTCTCATGCATGGCTGTCCGCACCCGGCTCAATCGCTTTTCATAAAGGTTCATAGGAGTTCATTGGTCTAAAAAGTTTTTGAGCATCCGCTTGCCGTGTTCGGTCAGGATGGCCTCCGGGTGGAATTGCACCCCTTCCAGTGGCCACGTCTTGTGCCTCAGCCCCATGATCTCGCCGTCGTCCGCCTCCGCCGTGATCTCCAGGCAGTCGGGTAGGGACGCCCGCTCCACGATGAGCGAGTGATAGCGCGTCCCTTCCAGCGGGGTGGGGAGGCCCCGGAAGACGCCCCGGCCCATATGGTTCACGAGCGACGTCTTGCCGTGCATCAGCCTGTCCGCCCTTACGACCCGGCCGCCCAATGCCTGCCCGATAGCCTGCTGCCCTAGGCAGACGCCGAAGATGGGCGTGCGCGGCCCAAACTCCAGGATCAGGCCCAGCGTGATCCCGGCATCGTCCGGCGTACCCGGACCAGGCGAGATCACGATCTTCTCCGGCGCCATGTCGGCAACGTCGGCCAGGGTGAGTGTGTCGTTGCGGCGGACGTCCAAGTCCGCGCCCATCTCGCCTAAATACTGGACGAGGTTATAAGTAAACGAGTCGTAGTTGTCAATAACGAGGATCATCTTAAAGCCTCTTCCAGAGCCGCTCTCACTCCTGCCAGCATTAAGTCCAGCGGCAGCGACGGCAGGTGGTTTCGGTTCTCCAAAATTGCTTGCTCCGACGACAGTGGCAGATGGATAAAGCCAGCCCGGTAATCCAGGTCCCACTGCTGCGCGTAGTGCAGCGTGTGGTACAGAATGTGGTTGCAGGCATACGCCCCGGCGTAGCCGTGCGCCCGCGCGGGAACACCCGCCTTCTCGCGGATGGCCGCCGCCATTCGCTCGGCGTCTAGGGTCGCGAACAGAGCGGTCATGCCGCCCGCTACGATGACGCTCTGCGGCAGGTTCGGCTCTAACGGCTTGGCCGGGTCGCCCGGCTCCGTGTAGCGCAGGTTGACGGCGAACCGCTCCACTTCGAGGCACGTCGCGCCGGCCGCCAGGCCGAGCGACAGGATGAGGGTGGGCTTGTGCTCGGCGATGGCCGCCGAGAGCTTGTCAAAGTCCTCGCCCATCGCGACAGGCAGCGTCAGGCCGATAACCCGCGCCCCGCCAACCGTCACCCCGTGTAAGCGCTCGGCGATCTGCTGAGACGGATTTGTTTTGTTGTCGCAGAACGGGGAAAAGCCGGTGAGTAGAGTTAACACTTTTCTCTTTCTCAAATAGCCAGCGCGTACCCCTGACTGAACAGGGCCGAACTGAAGAATTGAGCGTCAAAACTTGGGGGCAGTTCTGATGGATCAAACGTAACCTTTGGTACTATGAAGTTGCTCTGCCCCGTGATACCCGACTGAGAAGCCTTGCCACTTTGTATAGAGAATATCTCCCGTTGCAAAGCGACGTCGTGGGGATTGTATTTCAACGCCTCACGCAGACTTTCTATGGCCTCTGCATAACTGCCTAACTCACGGTAGCTGAAGCCCATGACAACGTAAGCTAACGCAAGTACCTGGCGCGGGAGTC
>JAYTRQ010000761.1:0-8612 GCA_043746125.1 Armatimonadota bacterium
ATCTGGCGCGGCTGGAGCGTGAGCAGGTCTAGGACGCGGCGCTGTTCTGGGGGCAGAGATAGAATGGGACCGGGTGGGGCGGCGCCACCCGGAGAGCGCAAGGCCAAAATCCCTAGCTCTGAAAGAATGTCGTCCACACACTCCACCAATTTCGCGCCATCTTGAATCAGTTTGTGACAGCCGGCGCTCCGCCCAAACCCGATCTGGCCGGGAATCGCGAATACGTCACGTCCCTGATCACCTCCCTGACGGGCCGTTATGAGCGATCCACTGTCTGCAGGGCTTTCGATCACGAGAACGCCGAGCGAGGTGCCTGAGATGAGGCGGTTGCGGGCAGGGAATCGCCACGGTTCCGGGCGCGTTCCCATTGGGAATTCAGACAGCACGGCTCCCCGACCTGCCGAGATCTCGTCGAACAACCGCTGGTTCTCGCTGGGATAGCTGACGTCAACTCCGCATCCTAAAAAGGCAAGCGTCCGCCCCCCGCCTTCCACGACACCTCGGTGTGCCTGCGTATCTATGCCACGCGCACCCCCTGAGACAATGGCAAGGCCGTGTGCGGCCAGATCGCGGGCGAACTGGTACGCCAGGGTCAGGCCATAGCTCGTCGCGCGGCGAGAGCCAACGATGGCAAGGCTGAATTTGTCCTCGGGTAGCAAGTCCCCGCGAACGGCGAGTACTGGCGGCCGGTCGGGGAGTTCGCGGAGATTGGCGGGGTAGTGCGAGTCGGCGACCGTCACCAGGCGTGCCCCGCTCTTAGCAAGGGCTTCCCGGTCTTTCGTCAGGTCTCTCGCCCGGATCTCCGATAAGTGTGCCAAGCGCTTCGCGTTGAGGTCGGGCATCCGCTCCGACCAGTCCGAGGCCACGAAGAGAGCCTCGGGGTCGCCCCCATAGGCGTC
Organism: Armatimonadota bacterium; assembly: GCA_043746125.1. Classification (GTDB taxonomy): domain Bacteria; phylum Armatimonadota; class Armatimonadia; order Armatimonadales; family Capsulimonadaceae; genus JANXMY01. The sequence goes on from JAYTRQ010000761.1 coordinate 900, forward strand.
CAAAAGTGCATGAATGCGGTGCGGGGCAAATTCGAGCGTACTTAGCCGTAGCCAAGCGTCCTGCTCAGGCAGGCCTTCCATAGCCGACTTTCCTTCCTTGTGTGACGTCCAGCGGGCTAAAACTGCCCGATAGGCGGAGGGGGTGGGGGAGCGTTGGGGCTGCGCCCTCCAGCGCCGGGATAGTTCGGGTTGTTCGGGCTGAAGCCCGACGACGGCTGTCGCCCACGATCTCGCACGGTAAAGCTCCAAGTCTGTGAGAGAGCGTTTCCCCGCCAGTCAGCGGCTTTGACGGTGATCTGATGCTGGCCTTCCGCCAGCGCTGTCACTGGGGTGTTATAGATGGCGTTCTGCCCGGCGTAGTACTTCGCCAGCGCGTCAATCTGTCCATCCACCTGGAGACTGACCGATGCTGGATTGATTCCTGTCCCATCATCAACGAGGAGGGCGCCATAGGTCAGATTGGCGCTCCGTACGACTGACCCGGCCTCCGGGACGAGTTGGGTCAACTGCGGCTTGATGTCGTCTGGCGCGTCCGCCCGGAAGGCGCTTAAGGAGCCATCGTCGCTTACCACATACAGCGTACCGTCTGCGACAATTGGGGCGGCATTAATGCTGGTGGAGGGATATTTCGGCTGGCTGTCGGTCGCACTTGCCTGCACGGAGTAACGCCAAGTCAATTTGCCGTCAGAAACATCATAGGCTGAAAGAATACCTGGCTGGGTGGACACGACCAGCAGGTCTCCCGCAAGAAGGGGTGGCGCAGTCGCCGCTGCATCCAGGGTGACCCGCCAGCGCTCACGCCCGGACGAAGTCAGCGCGTAAAGTGCGTTGCTCTGGGTGATGACGTAGACCGAGTCGCTGCTGACTGTCGGCGGCAGTAGAACGTTTGTGGGGAGCTTGATCGGGCCGCGCCGTGCGGCGTTGCTCGGGTCCAGCCGGTAGATCGTGTCCCCCGCCGTCACGTACAGGGTGACGCCGTCGAAGACGGGCGGCGCGATACTAGGATCGGCATCGAACGGCATCGCCCAGGCCTTCCGGCCGGTGCGAGCATTGAGGCTGTAGACGTTGTTGTCTGAAGACGCGAAGACGACCAAACCACCAGTGATCGTTGGGGAGGTCGTCACGGGACCGTCCGCTGCGACGTCCCAGATCACTTGCCCTGTTTCCGCACTCAGCGCATAGCAGTGGCTGTTGCCGCTCCCGAAATAGACGATACCGCCGCTGACAATAGGGGCCGAGCGGATTGCGCCATCCAGCTTTCGTATCCAGGCCTGCTGACCGGTCGCGGCCTCCAGTTTATAGGCCTGGCCGTTGTCGTCAGTCAGGTAGAGTGCGCCACCTGAGAGCGCAGGCGTAGTGGCGAAGTAGGACCGCGCTTTGCCGGCTTGCGGGTACTGCCAGCGCAGGGTGCCGTCGGAAGCATTGATCGCGTACAGATACCCGCCAGAAGTGAAGTAAGTCGTGCCGTTCGTATAGACAGGTGAAGCTGGGTTGTTCCGGGCGGAACTCGTGGTATGACGCCAGAGCAAGGAAAGCGGCGCCGTCAGCCTCTCCGAATAGACCCCGGTGTGGCCGATATTGCCCCGATAGAAGTCTACGCGAGCCTGCCCTGGGGCGGGGGGCGTCTGTGCCCCCGCCCCTACGGCCACTAGGCCCAGCAGGGCCAGGCTGAAAACGTGCTTACTCAATATCCGTATCCTCCAAGTTTCCGCCGCGGGCGCTCAGCGTCGGCGCTTCTCGTCGTCCCGCCAGTCCGGCTCGCTGTCCGGGAGGCCCGAGTTTTTCCAAAGCCGCTCCAGCCGCCGCCGCTCCTGCCAATCTTTGACCCGCCCTGCAATGTCCATTGCGCTCCGCTCCCGAGGCGAGCCGTCCAGCGTGGTACGGAACGTAGGGCGCTGCGAACGCGTGTCCATCCGCAGGTCCGGCCCCCGGAACGCCCGACTTGGCGTACTGTAAGAGCCAACGTTGCCCCAGGAGCGGCCGAACTTCACATAGAGAAACGCTGCGATGATGCCGCCACAGGCGAAGACGCCGAAGATCGGACCGTACGAGAGCAGTGTCATCACAGTGACAATCACTGCCACGTACTTGGCCCGCACTGGGAAGAAGTAGAGGCGGACTGTCTGCTCCGGGTTCAACATACAGAACGCCACAATAATCGCGCCCAGCGGCATATAAAACCCGTCGAGGCGAGGCGGTGGCTGGTGGAAAAGCAAACCGCCGAGCAAGACTGAGAGGGCTGAGATTGCTGTGATGGCGGTTAGAAAAATGATATACCGCTGGCTGCCCCAACTTCTTTCAAGGCTCCCGCCACTCAGCCAGAAGAAGATGCCGCCGAGGATCATTGGAAACACACTCGGCTCAAAGACCGGGTAAGTAACCACCGTCCACGGTGCCACCAGCAGGTTACCGCCAGTAAACAGCAAATAGTGTTCAAACAGTGGCCTAACTACATAGGGTGAGAAAAAGGCACTGAAGAACGTCAAAACGCTGATGATTAGCAGCGTCATCGTGATGGGGACGCCGCCGCGCGTCACGAAATCGCGTATCGTGTCTAGAGGTGTATTCGGGGTGTTGTACCGCATGAGACTTTCTTTCAATCCGCGCTTCATGGCCTAATCGGAATGATGATTCTTACCGCCCGAATGCCTTTTTAGTTCCTAGACTTCACCCCCAGAGCTTACGGTCCAGGGCGCGGTACTGGATCGCCTCGGCGACGTGTGCTAGGGCGACGTCCTCCTGGCTGTCCAAGTCCGCGATAGTGCGGGCTAGCTTCAGGATGCGATCGTAGGCACGGGCGGAAAGTCCGAGCTGCGCGATTGCGGCTCGAAGCAGATCTTTGACATCATCGGCGACGCGGCAGAACTGCTTGATCTGACGCGCTCCCATGTGCGCGTTGCAGTGGAGCAGTGTCCCCTCGAACCGCTCCTTTTGCCGGCTGCGGGCTGTCATGACCCGCTGCCGGATGGACCCGGACGGCTCGCCCGTCCCGCCACTACCGATCATTTCGTCCTGCCGGAGCCGAGGCACCTCGATGTGTATGTCAATTCGGTCGAGCAACGGTCCGCTGATGCGCTGCAAATACTTGGCGATTATCGGGGGCGAGCAGGAACAGGTCCGAACCGTATCTCCATAGTACCCACAGGGGCAGGGATTCATAGCCGCGACCAGCATGAGCCTCGCCGGGTAGGTCATCGTCCCCGCAATCCGTGCGATCGTCACATGACCGTCTTCAAGGGGCTGCCGCAGCACTTCCAGTACGTCCCGCCGGAACTCAGGCAGCTCATCCAGGAACAGAATACCGTTGTGCGACAGTGAGACTTCACCAGGCCGGGGTGTCGTACCACCGCCCGCCAGCGCCGCGTTCGAGATCGAGTGGTGCGGGGACCGGAATGGCCTCTTCGTGACGAGGGCCGTTGTCCCGAGCAGACCGCCGACCGAATAGATCTTCGTGACGTCGAGCGACTCCTCCAGGCTTAACGGCGGCAGGATAGATGGCACGCGCCGGGCCAGCATCGTCTTCCCAGAGCCGGGGGGGCCGACCAAAAGTATGTTATGCCCGCCGGCCGCCGCAACTTCCAGGGCGCGTTTGACGTGCTCCTGCCCTTTGACCTCGCAGAAGTCATGCTCCTCGACGCCCACGTGCTGAAGCAGAGTTTCGGGATCGGCCACCACGGGCGTCCCGGCATCCACGTCGTCGAGCAGGACGACGACTTCGGTGAGAGTGCGGACGCCGAAGACTTTGACATCTCCGACGATCGCGGCCTCCTGCCCGTTCGCCTGCGGCACGACCAGGAAGGGGCGCTTATCGGCTCGTGCCTTTACTGCCATAGGCAGGACGCCGGCGACGGGGCTGACCGCCCCATCCAGCGCCAGTTCGCCGACGAACAGGCCCTCCGCGATCCGCTCGGTCCTGACCTGACCCGTCGCGGCCAGGATGCCGACGGCAATAGGCAGATCAAACGCGGGGCCTTGCTTTTTGATGTCGGCGGGCGCAAGATTAATCGTGATCCGTCGGAGCGGGAACTCCAGGCCACTGTTCTTGATGGCGCTTCGGACCCGTTCCCGCGACTCTTGGACGGCGGCGTCGGGCAGGCCGACGATGGTGAACATCGGTAGGTTGGAGGAGATGTCCACCTCAACCCGGACTACATAAGCGTCTATCCCAAGAATAGCGCTGGAATCTACCTGAGCAAGCATATGACGGTTCCTCCTGATTTGTCTTTATCTTCCATGACGCTGTCGAAGCCGATGCGTCAGTGTGTTCGACGTCGAGGGAGCGATTTCCTCTTATTCTTTTCGATGGCCTCGCAAGTGTAGTTGACAGGTAGCACGTCAAGTCTTATAATGGTCGCATAACAACTAAACACCGGTCGCGGTGCAGCGATCCGAGAATGGAGGCAATGGGGCTTAACGTTCGCTTAACAGTGAGCCTGTATAATATGCCTGGCTTTTGAGGCCGCCCATGTGGCCGCCCTTTCCCAGTCCCCGAGGACACACGCGCATTTTTCCAGTGAGGAGGCGTTTATGACGTCAGAGGAAGTCAAAGCAAAGATTCGGGAACACGAATCGCTGCAAAAGCAGATCAAGATTTGGCGGTGGGGCACGTCGGCCGCGGTTGTTGCCATCACCGTATTCTGCGTCGGGTCCCTGGTCAATCAGGTGCATGACCTGTTCCAGCCGGGACCCACCCAGACCGCTTTTGCCAATAGTCTCACCGATGGTCTTAAGAGGGACGTGGTGCCTTCCGTGACCGACATGGCGAAGCAGGCTCTGACCGATAGCAAGCCCGAAGTGCAGGCCGCCTTCACCAAACTCAACGACCGAGTCCCTGTGTTGACCAGCATTTCGCTCAAGCAGTTCGACATTCTCCAGAAGGAGCTGCCGGAACACGGTGACAAGGCTTTGCAGGCCACTTTCGGCGACATGGTCAAGCGTCAGGAGCCGAAGATCAAGCTCGCCTACCCGGACGTCACAGACGATAAGGTCCAGGCCCTTGTCACGAACATGACCCAGGAAGGCCAGAATCAGATTGTCAGCGCCAACGACACGCTGTTCTCCAAGCACACGGCGGCCCTGAACTCTATCGAATCAGACATCACCAAGATTCAGGACACCGAGCCGGTCACGTCGGACGCGGACAAGGCGAACTGGGAGATGGCACTGCTGGTGGTGGACAACTTCCACGATGACCTCAAGTCATTGCAGACGCAGAGCGACAACACGCCAAGCTCTCTTAAGACCGGCGTGGGAAAGGTAGACAAAAAGTGACCACAGACAAAAACGACGGCATTCCAACACCCACCCCACCCGCAGACAATGTCTCCGAACAGTACATCCTAGACGAGCTGGCCAAGAGCAAGCTTTCGCTGAGCCGCACCCGCATCTTCAGCATCGTCTCGCTGCTGGCCGTCGGGAGCTATATGGGCTTCATCACAGTCAACCTGGGCGACTTCCTCCGACCCACGCATGCCGCCGAACTGGCGAAGGGCCTGATCGCCCAGCGTGTCCAGGAGCAAGGGCCGGACCTCATCGCCCAGGCCCGTCAGCAGATTCCGATCCTGATCGCCCAGGCCCCCGACTACGCCATCGCGCAACTTCCCGTTTACCGCCAGAACTTGGAGGATCAGTTCGACAAGGACCTCAGAACTAACCTCACGTCCGGGTCGGACCAGCTCGACAAAAGCCTGGACGACTTTATGACCACGCACAAGGACGAGGTCAAGGGGGCGCTGGCTTCCGGCGCGGACCCGGCCGCCACCAAGGCTCTGGGAGATGGCATCACGCAGGAGTTCCTGGCCTCCCTGAAGACGACCAAGGTGGACGGCGAAAGCATCCAGGACAAGTTCGACAGCTCGCTGGAATCGCTGACGGCCGTCCAAAAGAAAATGGACCGCCTGGCGACGGCTACGGACCTGACGCCGCAGGAGAAGAAGACGCGGCACGCCATCGCGATCATGACAAAGACGATTAACCGCGAAACACCACATCTCGCGCCGACTACAGCGACACTCGCCGTCGTGACAACAGCCAGCGGCGCCGTTCCCCCGACCGCCCAGTAGCAGTTCGCGACCATGAACGCCCGCCGGAGTTTCCGGCGGGCGCGTTTTTTTCGTCGACCCTGGTAATAGTTCGGGTAAAGATTGTCCGCCACAGCGGCATAATGACGGGTAGATAGCCGCTCTTGGCCGTCATCCTTCGCAAACGAACAGGGCAAACTAGTCGAAAGGCTGGGACGCAAAGCTACGGGCCTCCCTCTCCTTACCCCAGGAGGTATGGCCGCCGGGCTGCCGAACTGCGACGATTACGAAGGAGTTCCCATGTACGCACGAAAGACCCACCGCCTTTTCGCGGCGGCAGCCTTATTCACTCTGCTGGCCGGAGCCGCCTCGGCCTCGACACCGAAACAGGCAATGCCCTTAACGGCGGCCGTTCAGCCGCAAATGACCCTGGCGCAGTCGGTGATAGTTCTCATCGGCACGGCCAGCCTTGAAGAGTACAGCCGATCCAATCCGGCTGACCGCTCCGAGATCACGCGCACCACATCTGAGATCACGCGCACGACAATGGCACAACGCCCCCTCGACAACAAGGCCGCGCCCTGCGGTACGGCCCGCTCTTAAACGAATGGGGAGGCCATTCGGCCTCCCCGTTTTCTTTGCTATCTATCTGAGAGTGGCAGCACAAGGGATGGGGTGGGGATGGTGTGGTCCGCCCGTGTGGCGATGATGCTGGTACCGATAGCAAAATACTCGATCACGTGGCTCCCCCAGCCATGCGAGTTTTCTTTGATGGTCGCTCCGACGATCCCATCCGCCCCGAGCTGCTCCGCCTCCGCCTGCATCCGCGCCAACGACAACTCACGGGCGTCATAGATCGCCTGCGTGTAGGTCGGCATCTCAACGTTCTGCCCGATCTGCGAGAACCAGGCCTTAACGCCCTGGTAGCCAACATGGTAAACACAGTTCCCCATGACGAACGAGACCGGCCGGTAGCCGGCCTTGGTTAACGTCCAAAAGTCCTGCCCACTTAGATCGGACGTGAACGGCCGCCCGTTTGGGGCGCGGTGGCTCTCACCGTTCCGCGCCTTGATTGCCGTGCCGATGGCGATAAACTCCGCCAGGTTCTCACCCCATTCCTGCCGCCCCACCTCCAGCCGGACGCCGACGATGCCGTCCGCCCCGATACTGTCCGCCTCCTCCTCCATGCGCGTCATCGCCAGCTCGCGGGCGTGGTACATGGCCTGGGTCAGCGTCTCCAATTCCATGCTCTGGTTCATGGCCGGCTTCTGCCAGCCGATGTGGTAGATGCTGGACCCGACCACCAGCCCAAGCGGGTCAAAGCCCGCCTCCTTGACCAGCAGGAACTCATTGACGGAAAGGTCGCTGGTAAACAGTCCCTTCTGGTTCGCGCCGGGCTTCATAGCAGCAAGCCGGTTACGGGCGTGGACGGGCAGGCCCTCTTGGGAGCCGGGGACGTACGGGTTTGGCATGGGTCACTTCTCCTTGATGCGGGATGATAGCGTAGAAGCATGGGGCGCAGTGATCTGAGAGAGGAGGTCAGGCCGTCCCCCGATACGCTCCAAGTGGGGGTTCCGAAACCCGCCGTGGTAGTCAATGGACACGGAATGCTCGAAGTCGCCTTCCCGCAGGGCGAGCGTGAGCGTCGCGATACCGACACCCTCCGTAATGGCTGACTTTAGCCGCTCCCCGG
>JAYTRQ010000762.1:0-2750 GCA_043746125.1 Armatimonadota bacterium
GTCCGCTGGGCGGGTTCCTTGACTTCCCGCCGCGCGTTCGGCTACAATACCCTAACTTAAAGCCTATCCTGCCCACTAGGAACGAGACACGCTATGACCACCCCGCCCCAGCAGCGAATGCTGTCCCAGCGCGCGATCCACGCCGCCCCGTCACCGACGCTGGCGATCACGGCCAAGGCCAATGCCCTGAAAGCCCAGGGCAAAGACGTGATAAGCTTCGGCGCGGGCGAGCCGGACTTCGACACGCCCCAGAACGTCAAAGACGCCGCCATCGCCGCCCTCGGCCGGGGCGAAACGAAGTACACCCCGTCCAGCGGCACGCCGGCCCTCAAAGATGCCATCCTTGCCAAGCTCAAGCGCGACAATGGGCTGACGTATGGCCGGAACGAGGTCATTGTCTCGTGTGGGGCCAAGCACTCCATCTACAACGTCATGCAGGCGATGCTCGATCCCGGTGACGAGGTCATCGTGCCCGCCCCCTACTGGGTGTCTTACCCCGAACAGGTGAAGCTGGCCGATGGCGTGCCTGTCGTCGTGCCTGCCGATGAAGCCACTGGGTTCCTGACCACGGCCGCCTTGGTGGAGGCCAGTCTGACGCCCCGAACCAAGATGGTCATCGTCAACTCGCCGTCCAACCCGACCGGCGCGGTCTACACGCCCCAGGCCCTGCGCGACATCGCCGACCTGTGCGTCAGCCGCGGCCTCTATCTCCTGTCGGACGAGATCTACGAGAAGACGCTGTACGCCGGCAGCGAGTTCGTTTCCCCCGCCTCATTTAGTGACGCCGTCAAGAAGCTGACGATCACGGTCAATGGCTTCTCCAAGGCGTACGCCATGACCGGCTGGAGGCTGGGCTATGCCGCTGCCGATCTAGACATAGTCGCGGCCATGTCCAAGATCCAGGACCAGAGCACGTCTAACCCGACGTCCATCACACAGGCGGCGGGCGTCGAGGCGCTGAACGGGCCGCAGGAGGCGGTTGAGACCATGCGGCAGGCGTTCCAGGAGCGGCGGGACTACATCGTGGGTGCCCTGAATGCCATCCCCGGTGTACATTGCCTCAATCCCGGCGGCGCGTTCTATGTGTTTCCAAACGTCTCGGCGCTCTACGGCAAGAACTGGACCCCGGAAGGGGACAACCCCCGCACCCTCGGCGGCTCGGATGACCTGGCGACGTATCTGCTGGACGTCTACGGCGTTGCCCTTGTGCCCGGCTCCGGCTTCGGGTCGGACGCCAACGTCCGCCTTTCCTACGCCACGTCTTTGGAGAATATCAAGAAGGGCGTCGCCCGCATCGCCGAGGCTGTGCAGGCGCTTCATTGATCGATCTGACCGAGGAGGCTCGAAAGCGCGGCCTGCCGATCAAAGATCCGGCCCTTTTGCGCCAAGCGTTGACGCACAAGTCTCTCGTCCCGGACCGGCCTTTGGAGAGCAACGAGCGTCTGGAGTTCGTCGGCGACTCGGTGCTGGGACTAGTCATTGTCGAGTACCTGTACGACCAGTTCCCGACGCGCGGCGAGGGCGAGCTGGCCCAGGCGAAGTCCCGGATCGTCTGCAAGGATGCCCTGGCCGAAGCCGCCCGGCGCATGGACCTGGCCCCCTTACTCCGCCTGGGCCGGACCGAGGAGGCGATGGGTGGGCGCAATCGCGACAGCATCATTGCGGACGCCGTCGAGGCTTTAATTGCCGCCCTCTACTCTGAGAGCGGATACGAAGCGGCGCGGGACTTCATCTTCCGGATCCTCGCCCCCGAGATCACGGCTGTCGGCTCATCGCGGGACTGGCGGGACCCGAAGACCATCTTACAGGAACTGCGTCAGGCCGACCACCTCTCGGCCCCGGTTTACCGGGTCGCGTCCGAGCGGGGCAAGCCGCACGACCGGGTCTACACCATCGAGGTCCTGTTGGATGGGGGCGTGGTAGGGCAAGGCGTCGGCAAGTCCAAAAAGCTGGCACAGCAGGCGGCGGCGGAAGTGGCGCTGGCTAATGTGGCGCGTTGAGAGAGGACTCTGAATGACGCCACGTTACTTGATGACGTTGACACCGGAGGAACGTGAGCCGTTTCTGGAAGCCGCCGTAGAGAATGCATTGTCCTTCTATGAGGCGGACCGCGTCCGCCCGGAGGCGGAGCGCGAGCTGACGGCCGACCTCGAAACCGGTGACTTCCACGACTATGACGCAACGATCGGAGAGGCTATGAATGGCACGACTGAAGTATTCCCGAACGGCTTCACCGCTTACGTCCATGCGGCGGACGAAGGGGGCTATTGGGCAGAAGTCCCCGCGCTTCCCGGTTGCTTGACTCAGGGTGAGACGCTGGATGAGGTGGTCGAGAACTTGAACGATGCGATTCAGGGATGGCTCAGTGTCCAAACCGAGGATGCGTTGCGGGCATTGGGTGTTTCCGCTCCTGACGCTCCATCAGCGGCTGCCGCGTCTCGCTTCCCGCGTGTCCGCATCCTGGAACTTGCGGCATGAAAACGGTCTCAGGGAAGAGGTTCGCCAAAGTATTATCGGGATCACGGCTGGACGCTGGCACGCATGACAAAGCATCACATCTACCAATCGCCCAATGGGAATGCCACGGTGTCTGTTCCCGTCCACGCGAACCAAGACCTTAAGACAGGCATTCTGGCGGCCTTGCTGAAGCAAACGGGTCTCACGGAAGCCGACCTATGACCTCGGAGACATCATGTTACGAACGGCGGAAATCGGCATCATCGGCGGCAGCGGCTTTTACGAGTTTGCCG
>JAYTRQ010000763.1:0-2748 GCA_043746125.1 Armatimonadota bacterium
CGTCTGCCCGTAGCGCCGGAACTTCTCCTCCTCGGTCATGGGTTTGGGGATGCTTGAACCGAAAGGCCGGAACCTCATGTCGCGCTCCCCTTTCGGCACGGTCGCTTAACGCCGGCGCTTCGCCTCTAGGCGCAGGCGGGAGCGGACGCCGACTTGATCCATGGCCCAGGCCAGCGCCTCACCCCCTGACATGACGACGATCCGGGTGTTCGGCGGGCCGATGTCCGGGTTGTTGAGAAGATGCTGCTTGTCGTAAGTCACGAAGACTTCGCAGTCGCGCTCCATCGCGGCAGCCAGCGCCTCGGCATCGGGTCGGTAGCGGGTGATGGCGACGCAAGCCTGTACTGTCTGTTCTGCCGGATAAGGAGCCATTCCGACGTCCGCCAAAACGAGCGCTTCTGCGAGAAGCACTTTGATCGTGTCATATTGCCGGCCGGTCAGCCCTTGCAAAACCCCTTGCGCTTCCCCAATGACACGCTCGCTGACGTAAAGGTGGATCAGGCCGACCTCTCCCATCTTGAACAGACGCCGCCCCGGTGAGGCGGGGTCTGAGGAGAAAAGGGCGGCGACGATCAGGGCCGCGTCCAGGAACAGCTTCGGGGGAGCGAGGTCATCCATGCACCTGTTTGATCTCCCGCAGCCTCTCCATCGCCATCTCCAGCGTCACCCCTTGCGAGGTGAGTATTGCCCGCATCTGGTCAAAGTTCTCGTCCAGTCGGGTCCGCGTTTGAACGGAAGGCGCTAAGACGATAGTGTTGTTCTCCAAAGAGACGTCAATCTGCTTCCCCTCTTCCATCCGGCACTGATCCCGCATGGCTTTGGGAATAACAATCGTCCCCCGTTTCCCGACCTTCAGCGTAGTCACCATAAGTACCTCCTGTAACGGCCCGAAATCAGACTTCTGAAGTCAGTATACTCTGCTCACGGCACAAATGGCTCAAATCTCGCTCGTCTCCTGGAACGGCCACTGCGGCAGAGGCTCGCGGGCCGCCCGCCACGCCTGCGGGATGCTGGCCTCGCCCGCCGAAAGGGCGACGATGCCGCCGACCATCGCGCAGGTCGTGTCCCGGTCGCCCAGGCCGCTGACGGTCAGCCAAAGGGCCTCCTCGTAGCTGTCTAAGTGCTGGCCCGCGCACCAGAGGACGAAGGGCACGGTGTCTTGCGAGGAGAAATCACTGCCGTTGCCCAGACGTTCTATCGCGGCGGCGACAGACGTCTCTTCCGGCAAATCGCGGGCGACAACGAGGCGCTCACGGACCTCGCTCGGCGGAACGGAGGGCAGAACGCGCTCGATGAACTCCTGCCGGTTTTGCAGCTCGTAGGCATCCCGGAGCCGCCATGCCCAGGCCGCTCCTGCGGCGACGGCGATAGCCCCGGCGACGGCCTCGGGGTGAGCATGGGTTACTTCACTCGAACGCGAGGCATTCACGACCACGGCCTTTAGGTCATCGGCGAGGTAGGCGCCGACGGGCGGGACACGCATCGCGCCGCCGTTCCCGAACGAGCCTTGCCCGTCGAACAGGCGGTGCGCCAGGTCCAGCCAGGTCCCGCCCTGCCAGTATTGCGGCAGCAGCCAGTTCATCGCCGGCCCGTAACCGCGCCCCGGCTGATAACGCGCCCCGAAGTTCATGGCGAGGATGTCCCTATTGATCTCGCGGTACTGGCGCAGGATAGACACGATAGAAAGCGCCATCTGCGTGTCGTCCGTGAAGTACCATTCGGGGGCGGGCAGTGTCCGTGCCTCGATCAAAGCGCCCGCCCGAACGTCGTCCACAAAAAACTGCTCCCCGAAGGCGTCACCAACCGACAGGCCTTCCAGGGAAAGAGCCGCCCGTGCGAGGCGATCATCTACAGGTCTCATCTAGAACCCCCATCCGTCTCCTGGAACGGCCAGTCGGGCAGTGGTTCGCGGGAGGATCGCCAGACTGGGGGAATGCCATCCAAGGCCGTGAATAGGGACACAATGCCGCCGACGATGGCGCAGTTGGTGTCGCTGTCTCCCAGGCCCGCAGCGGTGAGCCACAAGGCCTCTTCGTAATCGCCCAAATGCTGGGCGGCGCACCAGAGGGCGAACGGGACCGTGTCGGGGGCGGTGGCGTTGTAGCCGCTCCCCAGCAAACGGGCGGCGGCCTTGACAGTCACACCGGGCAGCAGTGTGCGGGCTTGGCGGAGGCCGTCGGCGACCTGACCGGGCGGCACGGAGGGCAGGACGAGGGCCAGGAAGTCCGGGCCGGGCGGCGGATCGGACCCGCGCAGACGCCAGGCCCAGCCGGCGGCGACCGCGACGGCGATTGCCCCGGCGATGCCTTCCGGGTGCGCGTGGGTGACTTCAGCAGACAAGGCGGCCTGTTCAACAACGGCGTTTAGGTCGTCGGCGAAGTACGCACCGACCGGCGCGACACGCATGGCCGCGCCGTTGCCCAACGACCCCTCGCCGCTGAACAGGCGTGGGGCCATCATCCGCCACATCCCGGATAAGTAGATCATCGGGACCAGGCGGTTCATGGCGTCGCCGTAGCCCCGGTTCTCGTCGTAGTGGACGGAGAAGTTCGTCGCCAGAGCGTCTTGGTCTATTCGGGCGTACCGACGCAGGACGGACACGATGGATAGGGCCATCTGGGTGTCGTCCGTGTAGTGCCAGGGCGAGGAGGCCAGGCGGCGGGCGGCGATGATCTCGTCGGCGTAACCCGAGACATACCGTTCGCCGAAGGCGTCCCCGATGGACAGGCCTTCCAGCGAAAGAGTGGC
>JAYTRQ010000764.1:0-2745 GCA_043746125.1 Armatimonadota bacterium
GTGGCGTCTGGACGAGCGGCGGCGTCTGGACGAGCGACCCCGGCCTTCGCCCCCGGTCCTCATCCGAAAGCCCTTCCCTCCGAGGGAAGGGACAGACCCGGAACGAATGTGAACGGGGCAGGGATAGGATCCGACACGACAGCGCCTCTACCCCTACAGCGACCCCGGCCTTCCCAGTACCGCCCCCAGGAGACACCCCCCATTCCATGCCCGCCCGCCCCGTCGTTCTCTATCCCGACCCGCGCCTACAAGCGGCCTGCGACCAGATCCTCGCCGTAGACAAGGCCGCCCGGGCTTGGGTCCAGGACCTGCTCGATACAATGGACGCCGGGCCGCCGCGCACGGTCGGCATCGCCGCGCCGCAGATCGGGGTTCTGACCCGGCTGGCCGTCGTGGACACGTCGCGCAACCCCAAGCACCCACCCGGCCACGGGCTTCTGACGCTCATCAACCCCATTCTGATCGCCCACGATGGCGAACAGTTCGGGCGCGAGGGCTGCCTGAGCCTCCCCGACTATACCGCGAACGTTCGCCGGCACCAGCGCGTCACGGTGGAGGCCTTGGGTCTGGACGGCTCGCCGTTCACCGTAGACGCAGAAGGTTTTGAGGCGGTCGTCATCCAGCATGAGATGGACCATCTGGACGGGATTCTGTTTTTAGACCGGGTGGCGGACAGAGGAAGAGACTTGTTCCGGCGGCGGGGGTAGGAGAGAAGAGCCCCGCCAACCCCATGACTAGGGGCGGGGGGACTCTTCTCTTCCCCACCCTCGCCGGGTATAATGCCGCCATGACACCTTCCCAGACCCTCCCGACACCCGTTTCCAGGACGCTCGCCCAGGTCGTCTGGCCCCGGCCCGCGTCCCGCCCGGCCGCCGCCCTGGCCCGCGACGCCACCCTCGTCCTGACGTTCAGCCTGCTGACGGCCCTGTGCGCCCAGGTGACGATCCCCCTGCCGGTCGTCCCTATCACAGGCCAGACGTTCGGCGTGCTGCTGGCGGGCGCCCTGCTCGGCCCGCGCCTGGGGGCGTTGGCGATGCTGGCATATCTCGCCGAGGGCTTGGCGGGCCTGCCCGTTTTTGCGGCCGGCCACAATGCCTGGATGCCCGGCACGCTCCCCGGCGTTCCCACCATCGTCGGCCTGTCGGCCGGCTATCTTTGGTCGTATCCCTTTGCGGCCGCCCTCGTTGGGTGGCTGGCCGAGCGCGGCTGGGACCGCAAGCCCGGCCTAACGTTCTGCGCCATGCTACTCGGCTCGCTGGTCGTCTTCGCCTTCGGGGCGGCCTGGCTGGGCCACTTCCCCGGCATCGGCGCGGGCCGCGCCTGGACCTTGGGCGTACTGCCGTTTCTGCCGGGCGACGCCGTCAAGGCGCTTCTCGCAGCAGGCCTTCTGCCGCTGGGGTGGAAGGCGCTGGGGAAGAAGGCCAATCGGTGAAAGCCCCCCCGCCCCAATTCTGGGGAGCCGGAGGTCCTCCCCCTGTCGTGTCGGATCCTATCCCTGTCCCGTTCACATTCGTTCCGGGTCTGTCCCTTCCCTCGGAGGGAAGGGCTTTCGGAACAGGACAGGGGGCGAAGGCCGGGGTCGCTCGTCCAGACGCTGCCGCTCGTCCAGACGCTGCCGCTCGTCCAGACGCTGCCGCTCGTCCAGGCGCTGCCGCTCGTCCAGGCGCTGCTGCTCCCGACTGGTTTCCAAAAGCCCTTCCCTCCGAGGGAAGGGACAGACCCGGAACGAATGTGAACGGGGCAGGGATAGGATCCGAACGGATAGGATCCGACGCCCCATGTCCTTAACACTCGGCACGCGCGGCTCCAAGCTCGCCCTTGCCCAAGCCCACTCGGTCGCCGACGCCTTGCGGCTGGCCCACCCCGATCTCGCCGTCGAGATCCGCATCCTCAACACGCGCGGCGACGCCAGCCAGGCGGCGAACGTCCCGCTCTCGTCGTTTGGCGAGAAGGGCATCTTCGCCAAGGAGTTGGAGTCGGCGCTTCTTTCGGGCGAGATTGACCTCGCCGTCCACTCCATGAAGGACCTGGAACACACCCTCCCCGAAGGCCTAGTCATCGCCGCCGTTCCCCCCCGTGAAGACCCCCGCGATGCCCTCATCGGCTCTACGCTGGACGCCCTGCCGCTGGGCGCGAGGGTCGGCACGGGCAGCGTCCGCCGCCGCGCCTTGCTGCTGTCCCGCCGCCCCGATTTAGAGCTACTGGAGATCCGAGGCAACATAGATACGCGCCTCCGCAAGTGGCAGGAAGGCCAGTACGACGCCATCTGCCTGGCCGTCGCGGGCCTGAACCGGCTGGGCCTGTCGGAGCATATTGCCGAGATTTTGGACCCCGACTGGTTCACGCCCGACCCCGGTCAGGGGGCGTTGGCGATTGAAGCAAGGGGGGATAACCCGCGTCTGCTGGAAACGCTGTCAGTTCTCACTGATGGTTCTTCGGCCAGGGCAGTTGGAGCCGAGCGGTCCTTCTTACGCGCAATGGGCGGCGGCTGCAAGACACCGCTAGGTGCGCTGGCAGCCGGGAACGATGGGACCTCAATCAGAACGTCTCTGTCTGCGATGGTCGCCGCACCCGATGGCAGTCTCATCCTGCGGCACACGATGGTAGACCCCGTCGGTAGGTACGACAACTTAGGCCGAGCGGTCGCGGACGAACTGCGGATTCAGGGGGCGGGGCGGCTGCTGGGCGGGGAGTAGGAGGGGAGGAAGGCGAGGGGAGGAAGGCGAGGGGAGGAAGGCGAGGGGA
>JAYTRQ010000765.1:0-2742 GCA_043746125.1 Armatimonadota bacterium
CCCGCCGTGTGGTAGTGGCCGAACCAGGCGTAGTCCTCGCGGATCGTTTGAATCAGGCTGCCCTCCATGATCTGCGCGTGGTAGATGTCGTAAAGCAGCCTGACACGTGGGGAGGCGACTCGCCGGCAGACCTCCGCCGTCACGTCCTCCGCCTCATGCCGGTCCGGGACGCGCCGCGCGACGTAGGCGAAGACGTCAGAAAGATACTGCTGATGCAGAGCTTCTGCCGTTCAAGCCTGTTCCTGGATGTCCGCCTCGGACGGAGCGCCGTCCCGGCCGGTCCGTCTGAGCGCCAACCAGTTGATCAAGACGTGTTCTCCCTGGGTCATTGGGACCTGTTCCCTTTCGTTTCCGCCCATTCCCCTTTAGTTCGCGGGCGGCGCGGGAATCTATCGGGCGGGGTGCAAACGAAAGGGGCACGGCCTCAGCCGTGCCCCTTCGACTTCCGCTCTTGGACCGTCCTGTTAACTCTGTCCACCACCACGCCGGGTGGTCGGAGTCGCGCCCGGCAGGGGCATGGTCTCGATCTCACCGACCGCCCGCAGCAGGAGTTCGCGGGCGCGGGCCTTGGCGTCGGAGGGCTTCCAGGCGGCGTCGGGGGTGGCATCCAGGGCGTCCAGCAGGATCTGGCGGGCAGCATCAATGCCGTTCTTCTTGCCAGTGCCATACTGACGGCGGAAGGCAGTATAGTCTTCCACGGGACGGACCAGTTCGGGTTCCCAACGCCGGTAGAGGACGAGGGCGAGGACGGTCCGGCGAGCGGCCTCGTCCCACGTCCGCGTCTTAGCCGTGCCGTAGATCAGGTGCAGGCGCTCGACCGTGCCGAAGGCGGCCCGGGCAAGTGCGCCCCAGGCCCCCGCGTCGGATAGGCGCGTCTGCACCTCGGACAGCGGCGTCGGGTACCATTCAGGCCGCTCCTGCTTGGCTTTCGTGGCGAGGTACAAGACCGGCTCGCGAGTCTCCGGATTGATACCAGCCTCGGGCTGCTTCATGGCCTCCAAAAACTGCTTCTGGCGAGCGTCTAGGAAGTCCCGCAGACCGGACAGGGCCAGGGCACGCTGCCGGTAGCCTTCGGCCAGACGCGCACCGATGGCGCTGATCTCGGTCAGCGACTGCGCTTCCAGGGCCTGGATGGCGTCGCCTAAAGTCGGCCCGAACGACTCCAGGCCCGCCCGCAGGTAGAACAGGACCCGCCCAGCCGCCCGCTGCATGTCGGACTGGGCGAATGAGGCGGTGGCGACGATCTCATTACGCAGCAGGGTCTTAAGCTGGCCTTCTAAGAGGGCCTTGCGGGTGGGGCTCAGGCCCGCCGTCGCCAGGGCGAACACAGGGTCGCCGCCCTCCGGGATGAGTTCGGAGAGCGGAGACGTGTCTTCCGCCTTATCCGTGGAGACTCCCTCCCCGGCGGGGGCGCTGCCGAGGAGCTCGGGCAGGCCGAACGGGGCAGCCGTCAGGTCGTCGAACTCGTCCGGGTTCTCGTCAATGCGGGTCGCCCGTTCGCGGGCTAAGTTGACCACTTCCAGATACAGTTCGGGCACGTAGTCTAGCAGGGACTGGAGCACGGCCTTGACGGCCTTATTCTTGATGGACACGCGGGTCAGCAGCTCGCCCGTGTCGGCCATCAGCAGCTCGTCAATGTTCTTGTGCCACTCGTTCGTGGTCAGAAGCTGACGCCAGCGCTCTGCCCGCTCAAAGTTCAGGAGGCGTGGCAGGGCACGGCGCACGCCCGCGTCGGACAGAAGCATGTCGGCCAGGTCACTCCCCGTCATCAGGGACGGCAGAATGGATCCGGCCAGCGTGCCGGACCCGACCGCGCGTTCCAGCCACGTCCGCCCCTGGGCGGGCGTGCCGAGGTTGATGACCTGCCGGTACTTCTCGGCCGGTAGGTTCGCGATCAGGGCCATGTTCTGTTCGGGGTCGCCTTCAATGAGGGCGGCGACGAGTGTGGGCGGCAGCGCCCCCAAAGTTTGGTGCCGCTCGACGGGTGTCATGTCGCGGATGAGCTGGCCCTTCTCGGTGAGCGTGCGGGCCGCTTCGACGCGGGCGATGCTGGCGGCCAAGTCGTGATCGGCGACACGGGTGAGTTCCCCGTGTGGGCCGTTTTCCTGGGAATAGAGTTCGGGCGAAGGTTCGGTGTTCAAGTCATCCTCCAGGCGAAAAAGTGCAAAGAAAAGTGCTTTATTTTACCCGATTTTAGCGTGTTTCCGTTCATAATACAGGAAGGAGACGCCCCCATGCTGCACGAAGAGATCCCCGCCGGCCGGAACGCCCCGACGGAAGTAAACACCATCGTTGAGGTCCCCAAAGGCTCCTCGAACAAGTACAAGTACGCGCCGGAGAGCAACGTCTTCCGCTACGACCACACGCTCTTTTCGCCGCTCCATTACCCGTGCGACTACGGCTGGATCTGCGGGACCAAGGGGAAGGGCCAGCGCAAGCCGCTGAACGTCCTGGTGATGTCATCCAACCCAACTTTTTCCGGCTGCCTCGTCGTCGCCCGGCCCTTGGGGGCGCTGCTGATGAACGATCACCGGGGAGAAGACCACAAGGTCATTTCGGTCGCCGTGGCCGACCCGCGCTTTGACGACATCCGGTCTCTGGACGACCTCTCGGACCACACGCTGCTGGAGATCCAGCACTTTTTCGAGATCTATCAGGTGCTGGAACAGCATGAGGTGGAGATCCAGGGGTGGGAGGGCGTGGCGGAGACGCACGCGCGGATCGCGGCGGCGATAGGCTAAA
>JAYTRQ010000766.1:0-2737 GCA_043746125.1 Armatimonadota bacterium
GCGTCGCCAGAACGTAGTGCGCCAGGAAGTTCACGCAAACAGGTCCATCGTCATCTGCGACGGGTTTGGGCGCTTCGCGGCGGGCACGGGCTTGGGAAACAGCACATCAAACTGGTCCTCCCCGACGGCCTCCTTCAGACGACCGGCGAACTTGTAAAGCTTCTGGGCGTAGTAGTCTGTGTCCTCATCGTGGGCGTAGTCCTGCACCAATCCCAGGCTCTTGTCCTTCTTCTGGTAGAGCAACACAAACTCGCCCTGACTGATGCCCGCGCCCTTGATCGCCTCGGCGGCACGCTTGCGGAGGGCTGAAGACAGCAGCTTGTCCGTGACCCGCTCCCGCTTAGCGATCTCCGCAATGGGCATAGCACCCGCTTCTATCCGGCCGATGAGGTCCCGGTACAGATGTGACAACTGGTCCGGGTTCTCGTCCAGCAGCAGGTTCACGGCGTCCGTCAGGAAGGCGCGGCCGTAGCGCTCGTCGGCGCGGGAGCGGAGCGAGGAGCCTTTAAATATCTTGTGCCCATTTGGCTCCACCAGCACATAGTTCTTCATCTTGAGCGACAGCATTGCGGCATAAGTGCCGTCGTGGGCCAGGCGGATGCCTGGCGGCAAGGTCCCACCGATACGGTCCACGTAGGCCAGTTCGTCGGCCTCTGAACGGACGTCGGTGGGGGGCTGGAAGTAGACGCCGTCCGTGTCTATCTCGATGACCCGTGCGCCCTGCGCCTCCAGCTCAGCGGCGATCTGCTTGACGATGGCCTGCCCCGCCTCGGTCACGCGCCGGGCCGTGTCGTAGTCGTTGAAGTAGAAGGGGCCGCCGACATAGCCGTAGAACGAGTTAATGAGCGACTTGAACGAGTTCTGCAAGCCGTCCCAATAGGCGTAGTCGCGCGTGCCTTTGGGCGTCTGTTTGAGCCTCCCTTTGGCTTCCAAACGCCGCTGAGTCAGGTCGGACAGCAGGGGCAGGAAGATTTGCAGGGTGTCCGAGGCCGGCCCGATCTTCTGGGTCAGCATCAGGCTCGGGTACAGGCTCTCGACGTCCGCCTTGACGATGGGCTTGATGACGCCTGTGACGCGCACCTCGGTATACCCGCCTGGGTAGGGCTGGGGGGCCTTCTGCTTGGCGACCGCTCGACCCTGCCGCAGATACTCGCGCACCAGAATGGCGTTGATCTTCTCGCCGTTGCCCGTCACGGCGACGTTCTGGTACGAGTCGGGGATCATCTGGGTCTGATAGAACTCGGTCGGCGCGACCAAAGCCGCCAGCGCGGACGTCTCTAACACGTCCTGCGCGGCATAGGTCTTGACCTTCTCCGGGTCTGTCTTGAAAATCTCCACGATCTCGCGCCGGTCCAAGTAGACCCGGTCCGGTGGGGCAATCCCGTACGTCTGAGCGCACTCCTTCAGTCCGTACGATGATACCTGCCCGCGCGACCAGTCGAACCGCTGCACTTGCAACAGCGTGTCAATGATATGTCGCCCATAGAGATACGTCGGCGTGAACTGCCGGGCGTTGGTCCCAATGGCGCAGTTGCGCGGAGCGCCGACAACGGTGGACGCGTTCATGCGCCCGAACGTCGGCGCGACGTTGTTCGCAGCGCAGCGGGCAATGAGATAGGGCAGATCAAATGAGTAGAAGTTGTGCCCTTCCACGACGTCCGGGTCCCGCGTCTGGACCAGATGCAGCAGCTCACGCAGGATGTCCGGTTCCGGCCCGATCAGGACTTCGGACAGGCCCCGGTTGTCGCCGACGCTGATCATAAAGATGCAGGCGTCCGGCAGGGACGGGTCCAGCGTCGTCGTCTCAATGTCAATCTGCATCCGTCGCAGATCGTCAAAGGCCATCCCCTTGAAGAGCGTCAGGCCGGAAGAGACGCCGAACTGCTTGATGGCGCTCCCATACTGGCACGCCGCCGCGTGTTCGTCCCGTAGCGTCCGCTTGGCCTCCTGGTAGGACCGCCAGCCCTGTGGGAAGCGCACCAGCCAGTTGTAACCCTCGCCTTCCAGCGCCGTCGTTTCGGCCTGCGGGAAATGCCGCTCCCGGTCCATCGCCAGCCAGGGCACGAACGGGACCGACCGTGTCACGGTCGCCTCGCCTTCGCGTACAAAGAGGATCGTTTCCCGGTCGCCCGTCTCCACGGCCACAATCTTTTCGGTCGGGTCAGCCCCGAACAGCACCACGTCCAAACGGCTCTCGCTCATGCCGTCTATTGTACCCAACCCGCCGCCGCCCAAGCAGGGGCGGAGAGGGTCAGAGTAGGTAGAAATAGAAATCACTCAGCCGAAGCCAGAAGAGCCGATGCCGACGGACGCGAGAGACTCGGATTGGGTCATCCGACGACCCTCGCGGGTCATCATCACGGCAGAAGAGTCGCCAAAGCGCATGCAAGCCTTCCCCGAGAGAAAGGAGCAATTCATTGCCTCGATCTGCCGCAGAGGCCGTATTAAAGGCTTCTGGAAGAGTTCGGGGGTGAGTTTACCTACACCACTCCGAGAAGCGGCCTCCGTCAAGGCTGACGAAAGCCGCTTTTCTTTGTTCGTATCCTTCTCCCCATCGCTCTACTTCTTCTTAATGTCCTTCACCGTCTTATGCGCCGTCTTGCTGGCATTGTGTGCGCCCTTCTTGAACGGGTAGGCTGTGGCCTTGCCGATGTCTTGCAGAGTGCCGGCGTGGGCCGGGAGTGTCGAGAAAGCAAGGCCGACGGACAGCAGAGCGACGACAGTGTGATGGGTTCGC
>JAYTRQ010000767.1:0-2737 GCA_043746125.1 Armatimonadota bacterium
GAAAGTCAGATACGTCCGTCGTGCCCCATTCTCCGGTCGTTCTTCCGCGACCGCCTGGACCAGGGTGGTCTTCCCCGTTTGCCGTGCGCCGTTGACGAGGACCACAGGACTGTCGGTGAGGGCATCCCTCAAAGGGCCTGTAATTATTCTCCGGTACATGGTGATAATTTAACCATGCTCTGGTGAATTTGTCAAGGGCCAGTTTGTCTCCTTGCCAATCCCCCGCTCCCACAGGTATAATCTCTGAAACCGCACGGTATCGGAGATTTTCCCATGTCTTCCTCATCCACCTATGATCCCAAGGCGCGCAGCCGCGTCATCACCGAAGGGCGCGACCGCGCGGCGGCACGCTCTTACCTCAAAGGCATCGGCCTGACCGACGAGGACATCAAGAAGCCGATCATCGGCGTGGCCTCCACGTGGATCGGCACCATGCCGTGCAACCTTAACCTACGCGCCCTGGCCCAGAAGGTTATGCAAGGCATCCGGGAGGCGGGCGCGACGCCGCAGGAGTTCAACACCATCGCCATCTCGGACGGCATTACGATGGGCACGGAAGGCATGAAGACATCGCTTATCTCCCGCGAGGTCATCGCCGACTCCATCGAGCTGGTCACGCGCGGGCACATGTTCGATGCCGTCATCTGCCTGGTCGGATGCGACAAGACCGCGCCGGGCGCGGCGATGGCCCTGGCCCGGCTGGACATCCCCGGCATGCTGCTCTACGGCGGGTCTATCGCGCCGGGCCGCTACAAGGGCCGCGATATCACCATCCAGGACGTCTTTGAGGGCATCGGCGCGGCCCACGCGGGCAAGATTACGGACGACGATCTGCGCGATCTGGAAGACGCTGCCTGCCCCGGTGCCGGGTCGTGCGGCGGCCAATTCACGGCCAACACGATGGCGATCGTGATGGAGTTCCTGGGCCTGGCTGCGCTCGGCACGGCGGGCGTGCCGGCCGTGGACCCGCGCAAGGACGACATAGGCGTCCAGGCCGGCCATACCATCGTCAGCCTTCTCAAGAGCGGCATCCGGCCGAGCGATATCCTGACCCGCGAGTCGTTCGAGAACGCCATCGCCGCGGCGGCGGCCACGGGCGGGTCCACGAACGCGGTCCTGCACCTGCTGGCCCTGGCCCGCGAGGCGAACGTCCCCCTCTCGATAGACGACTTCAACCGGGTCTCGGCCCGGACGCCGGTCATCACGGACCTGACACCCGGCGGTCACTACGTCGCCACCGACATGCACTACGCAGGCGGCACGAAGCTTGTGGCGAAGAACCTCCTGGCGGCCGGCCTGCTGCACGGCGATCGGCCTACGCCAACGGGGCGGACGCTGGCCGAGGAAGCCGCCACGGCTGAGGAGGCGGAGGGCCAGAAGGTGATCTCGACGGTCGCCAACGCCTTCAAGCCCCGCGGTGGCATCGTCATTCTGCACGGCAACCTGGCTCCAGAGGGCGCGGTCATCAAGTTGGCCGGGACTGAGAAGACGCAGTTCTCCGGCCCGGCCCGCGTCTTCGACCGCGAGGAGGACGCCATGAGCGCTGTCAAGGCCCAGCGCATTCAGCCGGGCGACGTGGTCATCATTCGCTACGAAGGACCCAAGGGTGGGCCGGGGATGCGCGAGATGCTGGGCGTCACGGCCGCCCTCGTTGGGCAGGGCCTGGGCAGCGAGGTCGTGATGGTGACGGACGGCCGCTTTTCCGGCGCGACGCGTGGCCTGATGGTGGGTCACGTCGCCCCCGAGGCCAGCGTCGGTGGCCCCATCGCCCTCCTGCGCGAAGGCGATACCATAACGCTGGACGTCGGGGAAGGCAGCATCCAGGCGGACGTGTCGGACGAGGAGTTCGCCCGGCGGCGGGCCGAGTGGACCGCGCCCACGCCGAACTACACGACGGGCGTGATGGCGAAGTACGCCGCTTCGGTGACGTCGGCCTCGGAAGGGGCGGTCACAATCGCGAAGTTTGGCTAATCGAACATCTCTGGGGGCGGCAGACATGGACGTAGCACGACTGCGGATTTGGCTTGTTCTCTTCCTGATTGCATCCGGGAGGCCGGCGTTCTCCGACGCGGGGGCGCTGGCTCCGCTCTCCCACGACTTAGTTATACAAGACTGTCAGGTGTTGTATCACAACGGGCTAGGCCATACCTGCACGGAAAACGAGGAGAAGGCACAGAGAGAACGCGTCCGGTTCGAGCGGAGACGTTTCTCCGATGCCAAGCGCTTTTTTGACGGCATGACTGCCGCGCAGGTACGCGCCACGCTGGAACCACGCATCAGGCAGGCTCAACCCGGTTCCGATGCCTACACCAGCATGGCTTACGTGCTGGCGGATCACCGGGTAGAAATTCACAAAAACCTGGAACGCATGAAGGCGGCTGACGGCCGCAGTTCCATTGAAGACACTGAGGCAGTCATGCCAATCAGGATGGTAGACCTTTACCATAAGTTCAAGCAGGATTTCGTGCTGGACGAGTTTTACAGCGTCGAGGCCGATGGTGAACTGGCCGAGGCGCTGGACAATGTTCGTGCCCGAATGATCACTCAGTTTCCCCTCCACATTACGCATTATTTCCTTCGGAAGAGGAACGGGGCGCAGAGGCTGGTGGATGAGTTCAAGGGACCGGCACTGGATTATCATGCCTGGGACGACGGGCGCAATGCTCTCAGGCAAGTTGCCCGGAATGCCGATCCGAAGGTTGCAAGGTTTGCGCGTGTCTGCCTACTCCTGATGGCA
>JAYTRQ010000768.1:0-2737 GCA_043746125.1 Armatimonadota bacterium
GCTCAGGCGCTTGCAGACAAGTTACACGCAGAATATGGGTTTCAAGCGGAAGTTGTCCAAAATCCCACCCAGGACGACATCCTGACGAGCCTGATGCAATACCGCAAGCGAGACTACGGTCCGAACGACCAAAGGAGATCACGTGAAAGAATTATCCATCAATCGCGCCGCCCGGCTGGCACTGACGGGCCTGATCCTGGGAATCTGGCTATTGCCAGCCTGGGCTGGGGTGGCCGACGATGCCCTGACGCCCAAATTGTCCATCCCTTACCCGGACAATGCGCCGGGCATTGTCCATCACCGACGGGGCATAATGGCGACGCCGACAGGCGGGCGGGGCATAGGGGCAACCTCCAACGCATCCCCCGATCTCCAGCGGCTGTATCTCCAGTTCCACCCGAGCCGGGGCGTGGCCGCTATGCCCGCCTACTCGGCCAGCCAGCTTGCCGGCCGCTACGGTATCGTTGGTAAGGATAAGGACCCGGTCGTCGGGCTGGCGATCCGACTGGCACCGGGCGCGACCTCGAAAATGCTGGCCGGAATAGGCGCAACCGTCTACTTCCGGACCGGCGACACCGTGTACGCCAGCGCCCCGGTCAGTACCCTCGCCGCGCTGGCCGAGAGCGACGGTGTGGCGGCCATCGCGCCCACCAAGGCCGCCGCGCTCCCCCGCCCGCCCGCCGCGCGGGGCGCGATGCGGGTTGCGCTGCTGGAGCTAGGGCGCGGCGCGGACGCCCTGCACGTCGCCTTCGACCACGCCGGTCTGACCGGCAGGGGCGTGGTCGTCGGCATCGTCGACTCGGGGATTGCTTGGAAGCACCAGGACTTTCGCAAGGCCGACGGCACGACGCGAATCCTGGCTCTCTGGGATATGACTGACGAGTCATGGACCTCATCCGGCGGCAAGACCGGCTCCAGGCCGCCCGTCGACGCTGGCAGCAAGCCGCCTGGGACTCTCTACACGCAAGCTCAAATCAATGCTGCCCTGCGCCGGAATGGTCTGGTAAACTCCTTGGACCTCGCCGGGCATGGCACAGCCTGCGCGGGTACGGCGGCGGGCAACGGGCGTGCGACGGGCGGGGGCGTCCCCGCCGGCACATACGCGGGCGTTGCCCCCGAGGCCGATCTGGTGATCGTCCGGGCCGGAGCCGGCGAGAGCATCACGAACCTTTACTACCTGGGCACGCGCTGGATTGCGCAGACGGCCAAGACGCTGGGTGAGCCGTGCGTCATCAGCCAGTCCTTCGGCAGTCAGGACAACCCGCACGACGGGTCGAGCGAGGAAGAAGCCGTGATGAACGACATCGCCGGCGCGGGCAAGCCCGGCGTTGTGATCTGCGCGGCGGCTGGTAATGAGGGCCGGGACAGCTTTCACGCCGCCGGCCGGTTCGGGCCAAAACAGAAGGGCCAGGGTGACATCCAGAGTAGCGAAATCGAACTGTTTGTCGCCAAAGACACCGAGTTGGATGCTTACTTCTCCGGCGCTGACGACTGGGGCTTGGTCGTGGTGGGCTTGGACAAATTTCTGGTGGACCCTGCGGGCCATCCCGACCCCATGTTCCTCTACCACGCGGGCGGCCAGATGCAGGGCAAAATCAGGACCCCGGCCGCCCAGCCCGCTGACTTCGACTCCTACTTCCAGAACATCGGCATCACGCAAGTCAACGGCGGCAAGGAGGAGCGCCTCGCCATCCCCCTGCCCGCCGGCAAATATGTCGTGCTCGGCTATGGGGCCGGGGCCACCGTCCTAGACGGCTCGTTCGACCTGTACCTGCCCTTCACGGGCGATGCCAGTTTCGGATCCGGCACGGACAAGAGATACATGGTCGCCTCGCCGGGCAACGCGGACAACGTGCTGACGGTGGGGGCCTACAACTTCCGCAGCGCCTGGGTCAACGCAGACGGCAAGCAGACCACTTACAACATGGTTCTGGGCAGCCTGGCCGATTACTCCAGTCCCGGATTCCGGCGCGGCGGCTCGATCAAGCCGGACCTGTCTGCGCCTGCCACTTACATGATATCCCCACTGGCCGCCGGGTCGCACTTGGGCCAAGACGACGACGGCCATCCGGATACGGCCCATATCACGGCCGACGGTTTCCATCTTGCGTGGGCCGGAACTAGTGCCGCCACCCCCTATGCCGCTGGGGTCGTCGCTCTGATGTTACAAAAGAACCCGACCCTGGACGCCGCCCAGGTCAAAGCCATTTTGACCCAAACGGCTACCCATGACGACTTCACCGGTTCGGTTCCCAACATCAACTGGGGCTACGGCAAGATCGCCCCCGCCGCTGCCCTCGCGGCCACGCCGGTTCCCAGAAGATAGTCCTGCGGTGCGTCTGGACGCAAGTACCGTCCATTATTACACACAATACGTACCGTGTGTAACTCTCGAAAACTCGGCGGCGAAAGGGCCATTTCCTCCACTAAAAGCGGAACACGGGATAAAACTTATGATGAAACGTATCTCTCATACCACCATTGGCCTGCTCACACTCCTGCTCTGCGGCAGCCTCCTGTATGCCCAGACGCCACCTGCCTCGCCATCGGACCCGCAGGCACAAGCCCATCGGACCGTCGCCGAAGCACTCAAAGCAAAATACGACTACACCGCTGCCGTCGCCGAATACCAGCAGGCGTATGACCTGGACAAGACCGCCCATCTGGAAGACGCGGCGCTGGACCTGTATAAGATCGGCGTCTGCTACTTCAGCACCAGCCAGTACCCGAAAGCACT
>JAYTRQ010000769.1:0-2736 GCA_043746125.1 Armatimonadota bacterium
AAATGGGCCACTCGTGATCGAGTTCATCGTGGATACTGGATTTGATGGCGACCTTGCCCTACCACAATCCGTCATCAATCGCCTGGAAGCGACCGTCTCTGACGCTCACGACGTCCGTCTGGCGGACGGGTCGCAGCAGGCAAGGGCATATTACGAGATGAGTCTGGAGTGGCAGGAAGAGGACCGGCTGACTGAGGTTCTGGTTCTAGAATACGAGCCTCTGCTTGGAGTCGGTCTCATGGAGGGGAATCTGCTACAGGCCGAGATGCTGACGGGCGGCGAGGTTTCGCTGGAGCCTCTCTAAAAGCAGGAGATGCCGCTACCGTGTTTTAACATCATGGGAGGTATGGAATAGATGCTCCGTGAAATAGCGATGTCTTGCCGAGTGAGCCGGGCGGCCCAGCCGCCCAGGCCGCTCCAACTTGGCTTCATCCAGGCACACTTGCGCCTGTGACAACACGGCTCAGATGCACCAGCCCCACCGTCGCCAGCGCGATCAGCGGGAACAAGCCCTGCGCCAGACGGTACTCGTCGCGCAGGATGCGCCACGCCTTCACCCGCCGGACCCCGTGCTCGACCGGCACACGCGCCGAGGCCGCATGACGGTTCTCTTCTTTCTGCGCCGCCGTCAGTTGCCCGCCGCGCGGCTTCTTGTGGGGCAGCAGCATCTCCGGGACCCCGACATAGGCTAGGTCCGCCCGCCGCGCCGCCTGCGGGTACTTCTTTGCGGCCTGGCTCTGTTCGTAGAGCTTCTTGTCGGACTTGGGGCCGGGATGCCCCGGCTCGATGGCAAGGACCTCCCCATGTCGGTCCGTGATGACCTGCGTCTTCGTCGTGAGACGCTTCTTCTTGCCGGAGTAGAACTACTTCTGCACATCGGGCAGGCTCGACCGGCCGATGGGGGTCTCGAAGCTGTCCACCAGGATCAAGTCCAGCGTGTCGGGGTGCCAGGACGGCTCCGTCTTGGTCCACTTCTTCTCGGCGTCCCAGCGGTGAGTAGGGCACACGTCGCGCAAGAGCAGGATGACCTCATGAAAGCTGTTCTCGCTAAGGCTTTGTTGGGGTGATATCCGCGCTGACGTTGAACATCTGGCCGCAGACGGCGTGGGAGACGTTGTGGCGCAGATACACGAGGGTGATCAGCACCTCCTGGTACGGGAGCAGTTTGCGCCGGCGCCCGCCGCCGACGGTGCGCTTGCGGTTCTTCTTGGCCTCTTGCTGAGCGTGTCGCCTTTCCACAAGGAGGGGCAGGACGGCGGCCAGCAGTTGGCCGAGGGCGGCGGGTTCCAGGCCGAAGAGGGCACGGACGCGGTCTTTGGGAAGGCTTTGCAACTGGGTCATGTTCATGCTGCAATCTTCGGCAAAGACATCGCCTTTCTTTATTTCACGGAGTATCTAATGTCTGCCACTGCTGCAACGGCCCCGACTTATCAGCCGGAAGCGTCCGACAAGAAAATGCAAGAGGCGCGCGACCTCTACGAAAGCGCACTTAAATCAAAGATGGAGCCGGAGTTCAACAACCAGTTCATCGCCATCGAGCCGGACTCGGAAGCCTATGCGGTCGCAAACTCCAGTGGTAACGCCATGCGTGCCATGCACAGAACCCACCCCGGCAAGCCCGTTCTCTTGATGAAGATCGGCCCGGAACCCGAAACGGAGTTAGCGATCCGCATCCTCGGGTCAGAAGCGCTGGCACGATTGCGGCAGAAATGATCCTCGGTCATGTCCGGGACCGATTTGCCCGCATCACCCTGAGTCTGCGGGGTTTGGATGGCCCACTCCGCGTGGAGTTCCTTGTGGACACGGGCTTCGACGGCGACTTGTCTCTCCCTCTGTCCCTGGTTTCGCGGATGGAGACTTCTTACGCCGCCTCCCGCCGCGTCCGCTTGGCCGACGGCTATGAGAGCAACCAGGATTACCGCCAGATCATGCTCTCCTGGGACGAGGACACCATTCCCATCGAGGTTCTTGTCATCGAAACCAACCCGCTCATCGGTGTCCTGCTAATGGAGGATTACCTTCTTCAAGCGGAAATGCAGGAAGAGGGTGAGGTTTCCCTCGAACCGCTTTGATATAGCATGGGACATGGGACGCCCGCCGCACACGCGACAGGCGTTTTTGTTGTCAGAGACGGCTCGTTGTGTTGTGATCGCTCATGTTCGCCCACACAGAAATTGTCTGGGTTTCTTTCGTAGGTCTTTGTGTTTTTCCAGTATCTTTGGTATAATGTCCCCGAAGGCAGCAAGCGGCAGGACACAGCGCAGGCATCTATCATTGCGGTAAATGCCCCCGAGGGAGATTGTAATGCCGCAGGGCGATTGGCGCGGCTAACCGAAATCACTGTTGCTATGAACTTCTGTGGCCGAGATGCCGCAAGAGCTGTTGCTATTCAAATTCATTTGTCAGGAGGAGATACCAACAATGGGCTGTTTGCTAGGAGCGATCGCAGGGATAATTTTATGGGCAATAAGTATTGGCGGTGCATTGGGTTTCGCTATAATTGCTACATTGGCGGCTGGTTTGCGGTATATTTTACTGGTAAAGGGGCCGACGATTAGCAACAGTCTCATCATATGCTGCGCGTGCTTTTAATCTGCGTGGTGTCTACCACGCTCCAATACCATCCTTCACTGCCTTTAATTGGCGTTACGCGGTAGTTTGGGAGCAGTAGTTTAGGAGGAACAGGTACATCCGTGTACATCTGATCGTTATCAGCGTTGCGGCGGAAAAATCGCC
>JAYTRQ010000770.1:0-2735 GCA_043746125.1 Armatimonadota bacterium
CGTCGCCGCCGAGACCGTGTCGTTCACCGTGGACGGCGCGGCCGTCGGCACGGCGGTGACGACCAGCGCGGGCCTCGCCTCCCTGGCCTACGTCATCCCCGCCAGTGCGGTCATTGGCAGCGCCCACCCGATTACCGCCTCGTTCGCGGGCGACGGCTCCTACAGCGTCTCGTCCGGGGCGAGCACGCTGACGGTCTCCAAGTACGTCACGAGCCTGTCCCTACCCACTGTCTCCGGCACGCCTGGCCAGTCGGTCACGCTCAAGGCCACCCTCAAGCGCACCGTGGGCGGTGCGGCTGTTGCAGGCGGGACCGTCACCTTCACCGTAGACGGCGCGTCCGTCGGCACGGGCGTCACCAACGCCGCCGGCCTCGCCACCCTGCCCTACGCCATCCCCGCCGGGGCCGCTCTCGGCAGCCACCCGGTCACAGCCTCGTTCGCGGGGGACGCATCCTACCTCGCGGCCACGGCCAAGGGGACGCTCACGGTCAAGAACGCCACGGCGCTTGCGGTCGCAAGCGTCACCGGCACGCACGGCACGAGCGTGACGCTGTCGGCGACCCTGACGGTGGCTGGGGCGGCGGCTGCGGGCAAGACGGTCACGTTCAAGGTGGACGGGGCGGCGACGGGTTCGGCGGTGACGAACGCCTCCGGGGTCGCGTCCGTGACATATGCCATCCCGTCGGCGTCCAAGCTCGGCACTCACCCGATCTCGGCCTCGTTCGCCGGGGACGCGACCGACAACCCGGCCGTGGGCGCGGGGACGCTGACGGTCAGCTAGATCGCCCCGCCAACAACCAACAAGAAGGCCCTGCGCGTGATGCGCTGGGCCTTCTCTGCCGCCTGGTCTCGTCTCTGTGGGTAGCGGCTCACTTGCGTCTGACATGAGCCGTGCTGCCCCCCGTGCGGAATGACGGACCCGGATCAGGAAGGGCGAACACAAGGTTCGCGCCCTACAATGCTGCACCCGATGTTTCTACGCCCGTAGGGGCGAACCTTGTGTTCGCCCTCGTTGTGTTCGCCCTCGTTGTGTTCGCCCTCGTTGTGTTCGCCCTCGTTGTGTTCGCCCTCGTTGTGTTCGACCATCTCCCTGAATCAGACGCAATCGAGCTACCACCTCTCCCTACGGGTCCTCTCCAACCTCCCTTGCCATCTCGGTCAGCGCCGTCAGGCAGAGAGACACGCCATGGGCGTTCCCGACATCTTGGTAGAGGGCCAGTGCCTCCCGGCACACCGAGGTGGCCCGCACCAGGCCTCCCGTACGTCGCGCCACCGTCACCAGCGAGTCCAGAATACCCGCCTCCGTCATCCGGTCCCCCAGGCGGCGGGCTAGGTCCCGGCCCTCTTCCAGAAGCCCGGTCGCCCCGGCCAGGTCGCCCCGCGCCAGCGCGACGTCGCCCAGCGTCCGCAGGCAGTAGGCCCGGTGCCACTCGTCGCCCAACAACTGGGTCAGCGTCAGGCTTTCGCGTAGCAAGGCCTCAGCCCGATCGTACTCGCCCAGGTCGCGGGCGATGCTGCCCAGGTTGTACAGGCCGTAGGACGTCCGCTGGACGTCCCCGTACCGGCGGAAGAACGTCAGCGCCTCCTCGTAAAGCACCTGCGCCCCCGCGTTGTCGCCGCGCCACTGCCGGGCCAGGACGCCCAGGTTGTTCAAGGTGCTCGCCGTCCCGGCGTCGTCCCCCAGGGCGCGGCAGAGGACCAGGCCCTCTTCCAGATCCACGGTCGCGCGGGCGTTATCCTCGCGCCAGAGGGCGGCAACGCCGCGCAGGCGCAGGGCATACGCGAGGTGTGAGCGGTCTTCCAGGCCCCGGCCGATCTCGACCGCCTCGGAAAGCAGCGCCTCCGCCCGGTCGTACTCGCCCAGGCCCGCCGCCAGCCACCCGGCTTCCGTCAGGGCCTTGGCCCGCACCGGCCCCGTGCCCCCTCCCGCCAGCGCCCTGTCCAGCCAGCCCAGCCCCTCGCGCAGCATCCCCCGCGCCGTCCAATAGTCACCCAGCGAGCCGGCCATCTTCAAGCCCCGCGTGCGGCCGTCCCAGCTTTCGTCCCACGGGTCGGCCTGGCAGAAGGCCAGCGCCGCCCGCAGGTTGTCCCCGTCGGCGTCCAGCATCGCCAGGACGCGCCCCTTCTCCGGCCCGACTCGGAAAGTGTCCATCTGTGCCGCAAGAGACTGGAAGTAGGCCGCATGGCTCCGCGCCAGGGCCTGCCGGTCCCCGCCCGGCACGCTCTCCTCGCCGAACTCGCGCAGGGACTCGAGCAGCCGGAACCGCATCCTGCCCCCCGCCTCCTCCGCCACCACCAGGGACCGCTCCCGAAGCTGCGTCAGACTCTCCAAAGCCTCCGGCTCCCCGCAGACGGCCGCGGCGGCTTCGGGCGTGCATCCGCCCCGGAACACGGACAGGCGGGCGAAGAAGCGGCGCAGGCCCGGCGGCAGCAGGTCCTGACTCCACGCGATGGCCGCCCACAAGGATCGGTGCCGGCCGTTCTTGTCCCAGTTCTTGTCGCCCCGGCGGCTGGTCAGCAGCTCGAAGCGGTGGGCCAGGCGCTCGTTCATCTGAGTGGGGGTGAGGGATTGGGCGCGTGCGGCGACGAGTTCGATGGCGAGGGGCAGGCCTTCCAGGCTTCGGCAGAGGGTGGTGACGTCGGCTGCGTTTTCGGGCGTGATCTGGAAGTCCGGGTATGCGGCCTGGGCGCGGTCTGCGAACAGGGCGTTCGCATCGGGCAGTTCCAGGGGGGAG